>NZ_LZJE01000145.1:0-7753 GCF_001666865.1 Mycobacterium sp. E136 | reverse complement strand
CCGACGCCGAAGGGCACGAAGTCGTTCCCGGTAGGACCCTTGTACGGGGCGCCGGGCGGGAAGCCCTGCGTCGTCCACGCGACGAGGGTGCCGCGCCGGGGCAGCTTGAGCTCGGACATGTCACCGGCGCTGCACCGCGGGCAGCGCTGCTGAACCGGGAAGGCGGTGGCGCCACACGCGCCGCACCGGCTTCCGATCAGCTGCGGATTGTCATCGGGCCAGGTCGAGATTTCGGGCGCGAGCGCCACTTGCTGTGTCGGCACGCGCCGACGATAACTGGAAATGACGTTCTCGTCTAGAGAGAACCAGGGTCGTCAACGAGTCAACGCGCTGCTAGCCTCCCCGATGTGGACGCCGATAAAGCGCAGATCGCCGAGGTCTTGATTCGCTACGCGACGGGGATCGACTTCAAGGACTGGAAGCTGTTCCGCACGTGCTGGGCCGACGAGGTCGACATCGACTACGGCGACCTGGGGACCTTCACCGATCCCGACGCCTTCACCACGTTGATGGAGCAGATCCACGGCGGCATGGGGCAGACCTACCACCGCATCTCCAACATCGTCGTCGACGTGGACGCCGACCGGGCGACTGCGCGGTCCTACGTGCGCGCGGTGCTGCAGGCCGTGCCCGATGACGGCGGAAGCTGGATCGATGCCCTCGGTCACTACGACGACGAGCTCGTCAGGACCGCGGACGGGTGGCGAATCGCCAAGCGCACCACCAACATCGCGCGGGTGATGAGCGCGGCCGGCGTCGCGCCGTGACAGTCGGCGACTTCGCCGCGCGGTACGGACCGTGGGCGGTGATCGCCGGGGCCTCGGAGGGCATCGGCGCCGAGATGGCCGATCAGCTGGCGTCGCGTGGGCTCGACCTCGTGCTGATCGCACGCAATGGAGCGCTGCTCAACCAGGTCGCCGCCGCGGCGCGTGAGCGGCACGGCGTTGCGGTGCAGGCCGTCGTGCAGGACCTCACCGATCCCGACGTGGTCGCGAAGGTGGCGGCGGCGACCGACGGACTCGACGTGGGGCTGATCGTGTACAACGCGGGCGCTTCCGACCGTACGACGACGTTTCTCGACAACGACCTCGAGTACTCGCTCAAACAGGTCGCGCTGGACTGCGTCGGGCCGATGGCCTTGGCCCGACACTTCGGACCGGCGATGGCCGAGCGCGGCCGCGGCGGCATCGTGATCGTCGCGTCGCTGGCCTGCCTGGCCGGGTCGGCCACGCTGGCGGTGTATTCCGCGGTCAAGGCGTTCCAGCACACGTTCGCCGAGGGGCTGTGGGCGGAGTTGCGTCCGCACGGCGTGGACGTGTGCTGCACTCCGCTCGGCATGACCTACACCCCGGCGCTCGCGCGGATGGGTGTCGACTACGACCCGCAGACGCAGATGCGCTCCGAGGACGTCGCCGCCGAGATCATCGCGAACATCGGAAACGGACCCACCTACGTCGTCGGCGAGAACAATCGCGCCATGGCCTCGCAGGTGTGGACGGTCGACCGGCGCACACTCGTCGAGATGATCAGCGCCGCCTCAACCGATTTCGCGGCCAAGAGGAAGGTCTGACATGCGCGCGGTGGTGCTTCGCGACGGCAAGCTCGACGTCCGGGAGACGGCCGATCCGTCGCCCGGGCCGGGGGAGTTGTTGATCAGGCCGCTGTCGGCGGCGATCTGCGCATCCGACGTTCACTACATGGACCATCCCAACTCGTCGCCGCGATTTCTGTGGGATCCCGACCGCGACACCGTGATGGGCCACGAGTTCGTCGGGGAGGTCGTGGGCCACGGGCCCGACTGCTCGGGCGACTTCCCGGTCGGAACCAAGGTGACCAGCATGCCGATCCTGATCCGCGCGGGTCAGGAACCGCTGGTGATCGGACACCATCCCGACGCCCACGGCGCGTTCGGCGAGTTGATGGTGGTCTCGGAGATGATGTCGCGACGGGTGCCCGACGGTGCGCCGAACGACGCGGTCGCGCTGGTCGACGCGTTCGCGGTCGGGGAGTACTACGTCCGGTGCTCGGGCGCCGGCCCCGGTGATCTGCCGCTGGTCACCGGCACGGGCGCCATCGGGCTGTCCACCGTCGCCGCGCTGAAGAAGCGCGGCATCGAGTCGATCGTGGTGTCCGACTACAGCGACGACAGACTCGGATACGCCGCGAAGTTCGGCGCCGACGTACTGGTCAACCCGGCGCAGCGCGACCCCTACGACGTGTGGCGGGAGACGTTTCGCGCCAAGGGTTTCCAGACCACGCAGGTGATCTTCGAGTGCGTGGGCGCCAACGGTCTGATGCAAACGATCGTCGACAACTGCGAGTTCCTCGCGCGGGTGCACGCCGCGGGAGGCTGGTACGACGCGGGCACGATCGACTGCACGGCCGCCACCCACAAGGGAATGACGATCCAGTTCGGCGGCGGGCCTCATCCGCAGGACTGGTACGGCACTCTCGACGCGGTCGTCGACGGTCGCCTCGATCCGACGCCGAGCATCGGCGCGACGATCGGTCTCGACGAGGTGCCCGAGGCCATCGATCAGGCGCGCAGGGGGTCGGGCCCGCCGCGCATCGTGGTCCATCCGGGGGCGCCGTGAAAGTCCTTCCGGGCCCCATCCGCCAGATCGGCTACGTCGTCACCGACATCGACCGGGCGATCGCGGGCTGGCTCGAGCTGGGGGTGGGGCCCTGGTTCGTCATGCGGGATCTGACGCTGGCCGCGCGCTATCGCGGCGAGCCGTGTGAGATCACCCAGTCGCTGGCGCTGAGCAACAGCGGCGACATGCAGCTCGAGCTCATCCAGCAGCAGAGCGAGGCGCCGAGCGTCTTCACCGAGTTCCTCGACGCCCACGGTGAGGGATTCCATCAGTTCGCCTACTGGGCAACCGATTTCGACGCCACCATGCGCGCGATTGCCGAGGCGGGCTGGCCGGTCGTGTGGTCGGGCGGCGAGGACGTCGGTACCCGCTTCGCGTACGTCGAACCGCCGGCCGGCCGGGCGCAGGTCGCGCAGATCATCGAGATCATGGAGCTCACCGACATCACCAGCGGGATGGCGTCGTTCGTGCGCGACGCCGCGGCGAACTGGAACGGCAGCGACCCGATCCGCGTTCTCGGCGGCTGATCTTTCGCGGCGCGTGAGCGTGCGCAAAGTGCTGACAATGCGCGGCGTGTCGTGTGCAAACACGCGCGCTCGCGCGACGGGAGTTACTTGCCGCGGTTCATGGCCTTGTCGGCGGCGGCCCAGTGCTCGTCGGAGACCCACAGCCGCGCGAACGCGTTCACGGCCTCGTCGGTCGAGGCGCCCTTCATCACACGCTTGATCTCGCCGGCGGCCCGGTGGGCGAGCTTGCGGGCGACGGCGCGCCAGTCGTCGTCGAACGTCTCCCGCGCGAGCACCCGGTCGATCAGGCCGACGCGCTCGGCTTCGTCGGCCGACAGAATCGTGCCGGTACCGGCCAACAGCAACGCCCTGCTGTAGCCGACGATCTCGACCAGCCGCTCGGCGCCGCCCCACGCAGGCATGATCTCGAGCGCCACCTGGTTGAAGCCGATCTTGATGTCGGAGGCGGCCAGCCGGATATCGGCCGCGGTCGCGAACTCCGCCCCGCCGCCGAGCGCATGGCCGTTGAGCACGGCGATCGTCACGCCGGGGAACGCGACGATGCGATCGCACACCGCGCGCATCCGCCGCGCCATCGCGGCCGCGTCGGCCTCGGTGCGCAGGGTCGCGAGCTGTTTGAGATCACCGCCGGAGACGAACGCCCGATCGCCGGCGCCCGTGACCACCAGCGCGGTTGCGCCCGCGGCGCGGTCGAGCGCGTCGTCGAGCTGCTCCATGGTCTCGGGCGCGATCGCGTTGCGCGCCTGCGGCCGGTCGATGGTGATGACCGCCAAGCCGTCGTCCAACTCGAGGTCTACCATCAACCGTTCTCCATTTGCGATATTGGCATTCTCGGATTCAGAGAATAGCATCGCCTCGAGTCGGAGCAGCCGCCTGAGTGTGGGGAGTCCATGCGCAACATCCCGGTCGAGCTGACCAAACGCTACGAGGAGGAAGGTTGGTGGACCCCGGACACGCTCGGTGAGCTGCTAGCCCGCCACCTGGCCCAGAACCCCGACACCGGCTTCTGGGTGCACTCCGACGTCCGGCCGTACGCGGGCACGTTCGCCGATGTCGAACTGCGGGCCCGTCGCCTCGCGGCGGGTCTGCACAAGCGAGGCGTCGGCCCTGGCGACGTCGTGGCGCTACAGCTGCCCAATTGGATGGAGGCCGCCGTCGCCTTCTGGGCTTCGGCGTTCCTTGGCGCGGTCGTGGTGCCGATCGTGCATTTCTACGGCCGCAAGGAACTCGCGCACATCTTGGCGACCGCGCGGCCGAAAGTCCTCATCACCGCGCGGGAATTCGGCCGGATGGTGTTCGCGCCGGACCTGGCCGCCGACGTCCCGATCGTGGCGCTGGTGGGGGCCGACGAGCGCTTGCGCGAGGAGCATGTCCACAGCTTCGACGATCTTTTCGACGACGCCCCGATGTCGGGCACCTTGGCCACCGACCCGGCGGGCCCGGCGCTGATCGCGTTCACCTCGGGTACCACGAGTAAGCCGAAAGGTGTTGTGCACAGCCATCAGACGCTGGGCTTCGAGACTCGCCAGCTGCTGGAGAACTACCCCAAGGACCGCGGACGCCAGCTCACCGCTACGCCGATCGGTCACTTCATCGGCATGCTCGGTGCGTTCCTCATCCCGGTACTCGAGGGCGCCCCGATCGATCTGTGCGACGTGTGGGACCCGGGCAAGGTGCTCAAACTCATGGAGTCCGAAGGCATGTCGATTGGCGGTGGGCCGCCCTACTTCGTCACCAGCCTGCTCGACCATCCCGATTGCACCGACGCACACCGCTCCCGGTTCACCACCGTCGGCCTCGGCGGATCCACCGTCCCCGCGGCGGTGACACGCCGGCTCGCCGATATGGGGTTCTTCGTGTTCCGCTCCTACGGCAGCACCGAGCACCCCTCCATCACCGGCTCGCGGCCCACCGCGCCCGAGGACAAGCGGCTCTACACCGACGGCGATGCGCGTCCCGGCGTCGAGATCAAGCTGACCGAGGACGGCGAGATCCTTTCGCGCGGACCGGATCTGTGCCTGGGTTACACCGACGACGAGATGACCAGGCGCGCGTTCGACGACGACGGCTGGTACCACACCGGCGACGTCGGGGTGCTCGACGAGGACGGCTACCTGACCATCACCGACCGCAAGGCCGACGTGATCATCCGAGGGGGAGAGAACATCTCCGCCCTCGAGGTCGAAGAGGTGCTGCTCGGCATGCCCAGCGTCGCCGAAGCCGTCGTGGTGGCAGCACCTGACGCCCGGCTCGGTGAGCGTGCCGCGGCGGTGCTGCGCATTCGGGCGGGCGGCGCCATGCCGACGCTCGACGAGGTGCGCACTCACTTCAAGCGGGCCGGTGTCGCGATTCAGAAGTGGCCGGAGGAACTGCACGAGGTGCCCGAGGGGCAGGACTATCCGCGCACCGCGAGCGGGAAGGTGCAGAAGGTCGTCCTTCGTGAGCAGGTGCGGGCCAAAGCGCGGAATTGAGTCCGCCGGCGACGCGCCGCCGCCCTCGCGAAACGTACGCCACGGTCGTGAATCGCGGCCGACCCACAGCCCTCGTGTACGTCTCGCGAGCAACATTGGAGCGCGGAAGTGCGTCCGCCGGCGACAACCATTTGGCCGAAGGCGCATTGCGCAGCCGACACCAATGAGAATAGGATTCTCCCGAGACGAAAAGGAGTGTTCCATGGGGCAACTGTCACATCGGGTCGACATCCCGTTCCCGCTGTTCGACGCGGACAACCACCTGTACGAGCCGCCGGAGGCGATGACCAAGTACCTGCCCAAGGAGTACAAGGACGTCGTCCAGTACGTCGAGGTCAACGGGCGTACCAAGATCGCCATCAAGGGGCAGATCAGTAATTACATCCCCAACCCGACGTTCTCCCACGTCGCCAAGCCGGGCGCCTGGGAGGAGTACTTCAAGTTCGGCAACCCCGAGGGCAAGAGCAAGCGCGAGCTGTTCGGTGAGCCGATGCGCTCGATCCCGGCGTTCTTCGAACCCGGACCGCGCCTGGAGCTCATGAACGAGCTCGGCGTGGACCGCTCTCTGATGTTCCCGACGCTGGCCAGCCTCATCGAGGAGCGGCTGCGCGACGATCCGGTCGCGATCCACGTCATCATCCACTCGCTGAACCAGTGGCTCGACGAGGTCTGGGGCTTCAACTACCAGAACCGCATCTTCGTCACGCCGGTCATCACGCTGCCCATCGTCGAGAAGGCGATCGAGGAGCTCGACTGGGCGGTCAAGCGCGGTGCCCGCGCCATCCTCGTCCGCCCCGCGCCGGTGCCCGGATTCCGCGGCCCGCGGTCGTTCGCGCTGCCCGAGTTCGATCCGTTCTGGGAGAAGTGCGTCGAGTACGACGTGTTCGTCGGCATGCACTCCTCCGACAGCGGTTACTCCCGCTACACCTCGGAGTGGGACGGCGTCGCGCAGGAGATGCTGCCGTTCCAGACCAACGCGATGTCGATCCTCAACGAGTGGCGCCCGATCCAGGATGCGGTGGCCTCGTGGGTGATTCACGGCGCGCTGTTCCGGCACCCGAAGCTCAAGGTCGGGATCGTCGAGGCGGGTTCGAAGTGGATGTTCCCGCTGCTGGACTCCATGGCCGAGGTGTACAAGAAGGCCCCCGAGGCCTTCCTGGGCAACCCGATCGAGGAGATCAAGAACCGCATCTACGTCAGCCCCTTCTACGAGGAGGGCATCGACGACCTGATCAACCTGATCGGCGTGGAGCAGGTCCTCTACGGGTCCGACTGGCCGCATCCGGAGGGCCTGGCCGAGCCGACCCACTACGTGACCGCACTCGAGCACCTGTCGGTCGAGGATCAGGCGAAGATCATGGGCGGCAACCTGGGTCGCCTCGTCACCGTGTGACCCAGCACCCCACTTGGGAGACCATCCCCGGGATGGTCTTGAGCGCAGCGGACCGTTTCGGCGACGCGGAAGCGATCGTCGACGGTCCGTTGCGCTTGTCCTTCGCCGAGGCCGTGCAGCGGATCCGTTGCGCGGCAGGCGCATTCGCCGACCTCGGCATCGCCAAGGGCGATCGGCTCGCCATCTGGGCGCCCAACTCCGCCGATTGGATCATCGCGGCTTTCGGCCTGCTGGCCGCCGGCGGCGTGCTGGTGCCGGTCAACACCCGGTTCAAACCGGAGGAGGCGGCCGACATCATCGGTCGCAGCGGCGCGAAAGCCGTGCTGGTTCAGAAGGACTTCCTCGGCCTGGACTACTCGGTGACCACGGACGCACCGGTGATCGACCTGGGGTCGGGCTTCCTGTCCTCCGGCAAACCGTTCGACCGCGTCGCCGAGCTGACGGGCTCCGACATCGCCGACGTCATCTTCACCTCGGGCACCACGGGCAGGCCCAAGGGTGCGATGATGAACCACCGCCAGACGCTGCGCGCGTACGAGGAGTGGGCCACCCTCGCCGATCTGCGCGAAGGCGATCGCTACCTGATGATCAACCCGTACTTCCACACGTTCGGGCTCAAGGCCGGGCTCATCGCGTCCTTCCTGCGGGGCGCCACGATGCTTCCCGTCGCCGCGTTCGATGTCGACCTGGTTGTCGAGCTCATCGAGAGCGAACGCATCACGATGCTGCCCGGCCCGCCCACGCTGTACCACTCGCTGCTGACCGTCG
>NZ_LZJE01000144.1:0-21885 GCF_001666865.1 Mycobacterium sp. E136 | reverse complement strand
ACAAGCTCTGCGCGCAGATTCTGCTGCTGTCGGCCGAGGATCCCACCAAGGACATCCACCTCTACATCAACTCGCCCGGCGGCTCGATCAGCGCCGGTATGGCGGTCTACGACACCATGGTGTTGGCGCCGTGCGATATCGCCACCTACGCCATGGGCATGGCCGCCTCGATGGGCGAGTTCCTGCTCGCCGCGGGTACCAAGGGCAAGCGCTACGCGCTGCCGCACGCCCGCATCCTGATGCACCAGCCGCTGGGCGGGGTCACCGGCAGCGCGGCCGACATCGCCATCCAGGCCGAGCAGTTCACGGTCATCAAGAAGGAGATGTTCCGGCTGAACGCCGAGTTCACCGGGCAGCCGATCGAGCGGATCGAAGCGGACTCCGACCGCGACCGCTGGTTCACCGCGCAGGAGGCCCTCGAGTACGGCTTCGTCGACCACATCATCACCAGCGCGAGCGTCAACGGCTCAGGACCAGGAGCAGGACTAGACAAATGACCGATCACATCCATCCGTCCTTGGACGCCCGCGTGCAGCCCCAGGCCCGCTACATCCTGCCGTCGTTCATCGAGCACTCCAGCTTCGGCGTCAAGGAGTCCAACCCGTACAACAAGCTCTTCGAGGAACGCATCATATTCCTCGGGGTGCAGGTCGACGACGCGTCGGCGAACGACATCATGGCCCAGCTGCTGGTGCTCGAGTCGCTCGATCCCGATCGCGACATCACGATGTACATCAACTCGCCCGGCGGCTCGTTCACCTCGCTGATGGCGATCTACGACACCATGCAGTACGTGCGCGCCGACATCCAGACGGTGTGCCTCGGGCAGGCCGCCTCGGCCGCCGCGGTGTTGCTGGCGGCGGGTACGCCCGGTAAGCGCATGGCGCTGCCGAACGCCCGCGTGCTGATCCACCAGCCCGCGCTCGCCGGCGTCATCCAGGGTCAGTTCTCCGACCTGGAGATCCAGGCCAAGGAGATCGAGCGGATGCGCACGCTGATGGAGGTGACGCTGGCCCATCACACCGGCCGGACGCCCGAGCAGATCCGCAAGGACACCGACCGCGACAAGATCCTGACCGCCGATGAGGCCAAGGAGTACGGCGTCATCGACACCGTCCTGGAGTACCGCAAGCTGTCGGCACAGACCGCCTGATCACGGTTCCCGAACCACGCGAAACGGGGTCTGCGACCTCGTCCGGCGTGGCACGCTGTCTGCACGCCAGGGGACGGTAGGGGAGGACTGCGATGACGGTGGGGGTGCGAGCACGCTCGGTGGCGGCGACGTTGGCGGCGACGGCCGCGGTCTGGAGTCTCGCTGCCATCGCCTCACCCGCGATCGGCGACGCCCAAGAACCGGCTTGTCCCGCGGGCACGTACTGGGACATGTACACCGATCAATGCGTCCCCAATGACGTCAACGTGTATCTGAACCCCGCGCCGGTGGTGGGCCCCGCTGGCCCCGTCGGTGTCGGAGGAGTGGTGGGCCCCGCCGGACCGGGACCCGTCGGGCCAGGGCCGGCTGGGCCGGGACCGGCCGGGCCCGGACCCGCAGGACCCGGCCGCCGATAGATCGACGGAGTCGACCGGCGCCGTGCACGGCGCCGGAATACGGGTACTTTGGGTGCCGACGGCCTCTCGGTCCGGTCACGGCGACGACACGCCAGAGACACGGCGGCGCGTTCGCTGGGGTCCGAGGGTAATCAGACGATATGTTGGCGCGAACACAGATGAATACCACTGGCGCGATTCGGCTTTATCGGTCGCCTCGCGCGGGAACAAACGGGTAGCGTCGGGTGAACCACCCGAGGCAACCACAGAAAAGAAGCTTCACCGGCTGCGAGGAAAGTAGGACCCCACCACCATGGCGCGCATTGGAGACGGCGGTGACCTGCTGAAGTGCTCGTTCTGCGGCAAGAGTCAAAAGCAGGTTAAGAAGCTCATTGCGGGTCCGGGCGTCTATATCTGCGACGAGTGCATCGATCTCTGCAACGAGATCATCGAAGAGGAACTCGCCGACGCAGACGACGTAAAACTCGACGAACTGCCCAAGCCGGCCGAAATCCGCGAATTCCTCGAGGGTTACGTCATCGGGCAGGACGCCGCCAAGCGCACCCTCGCGGTTGCGGTCTACAACCACTACAAGCGAATTCAGGCGGGGGAGAAGACCCGCGATTCGCGTTCCGAGCCCGTCGAACTGGCCAAGTCCAACATCTTGATGCTCGGGCCGACCGGTTGCGGTAAGACCTATCTGGCGCAGACGTTGGCCAAGATGCTCAACGTCCCGTTCGCCATAGCCGATGCCACCGCGCTGACCGAAGCCGGATACGTGGGCGAGGACGTCGAGAACATTCTGCTCAAGCTGATTCAGGCGGCGGACTACGACGTCAAGCGCGCCGAGACCGGCATCATCTACATCGACGAGGTCGACAAGATCGCCCGCAAGAGCGAGAACCCGTCGATCACCCGCGACGTCTCCGGTGAGGGTGTCCAGCAGGCTTTGCTGAAGATCCTGGAGGGCACGCAGGCGTCGGTGCCGCCGCAGGGCGGTCGCAAGCACCCCCACCAGGAGTTCATCCAGATCGACACCACCAACGTGTTGTTCATCGTCGCGGGCGCGTTCGCGGGTCTGGAGAAGATCGTCTCCGACCGTGTCGGCAAGCGCGGACTGGGCTTCGGCGCCGAGGTGCACTCGAAGGCCGAGATCGACACCCAGGACCACTTCGCCGAGGTCATGCCCGAAGACCTGATCAAGTTCGGGCTGATCCCGGAGTTCATCGGCCGCCTGCCCGTCGTGGCGTCGGTGACCAACCTGGACAAGGACTCGCTCGTGCAGATCCTGTCCAAGCCGAAGAACGCGTTGGTGAAGCAGTACACCCGCCTGTTCGAGATGGACGGCGTGGAACTCGAGTTCACCGACGAGGCGTTGGAGGCGATCGCAGACCAGGCCATCCACCGCGGCACCGGCGCTCGTGGTCTGCGCGCGATCATGGAGGAAGTCCTGCTGCCGGTGATGTACGACATCCCGAGCCGCGACGACGTCGCCAAGGTGGTCGTCACCAAGGAGACCGTCCAGGACAACGTGCTGCCGACCATCGTGCCGCGCAAGCCGTCGCGCCCGGAGCGCCGCGACAAGTCTGCTTAACGACGATCAAGCGGCGAGGAACGAGCCGCGTTGAGGAGTTAAGCGATCGAGCCCTGCTTAACGACGATCAAGCGGCGATCTAGCAGTCCTCCGATTGGGGGACAACGGATTCCACTCGGTAATCGTCCGATCCCCTGAGGATTTCGCGCGCCGACGCTGTGAACATCGTCGGCATGACTTCGGTTACAGCGGTTACCCCTGCGCCCCCGTCGCTGCGACGCATCTCGATCGCCAGTTATGTCGGCTCAGCCATCGAGTTCTACGACTTCTTCATCTACGGCACTGCGGCAGCGCTGGTGTTCCCGACGGTGTTCTTCCCCAACCTGGGCCATGTGATGAAGACGACGGCCGCGCTGGGCGCCTTCGCCGCGGCATTCCTTGCCCGCCCGGTGGGCGCGGCGGTGTTCGGCCACTTCGGCGACCGGATCGGCCGCAAGCAGACGCTGGTGATGACGCTGCTGCTGATGGGTATCGCGACCGTCGGCGTCGGCCTGATCCCGAGCACCGCGTCGATCGGCATCGCCGCACCGCTGCTGCTCATCACCATGCGCCTGATCCAGGGCTTCGCGGTCGGTGGCGAGTGGGCCGGGGCGGTGCTGCTCAGCGCCGAGAACGCGCCCGCGCACCGGCGTGGGTTCTACGGCATGTTCACCCAGCTCGGCCTCGGCACCGCAGTGGTGTTGGCCAACGTGGTGTTCCTTCTGGTGCACTTCGGCTTCGGCTCGTACAACGACGCGTTCCTGCAGTGGGGATGGCGCATCCCGTTCCTGCTGTCGGCGGTGCTCATCGCGACGGCGCTCTACATCCGGCTGCGCGTGGAGGACTCCCCGGCGCTCGACGAGGAGCCCGCCGAGCCGGCCACCCCGATCGCGGCGCTGCTGCGACGCCAGGGCCGCCAGATGCTGCTGGCATCGGGCGTCGCCGTGTGTGCCCCGATGCTCGTCTTCCAGGCCAGCACGTTCTTCACGCACTACGCCGCGGACCACCTGGACTACTCGACGAACCTGGTGCTGCTCGTCGGCGTGATCGGCGGACTGTGTCAGGTGCTGGTCGTGATCGCGGCGGCGACGCTCAGCGACACCTACGGGCGCAAACGCGTCGTCACCGTTGGCTTCGCGATCGCGGTGCCGTGGTCGTTCGTGCTGTTTCCGTTGGTGCAGAACGGAAACCGGCTGGTGTTCGGTGTGGCGATCGTGGCGACCTACGCGCTGATCGGAATGTGCATGGGGCCGCTGGCGGCGTTCCTGCCGGAGATCTTCGCGCCGCAGTACCGCTACACCGGGGCGGCGCTGGCGCACACGTTCGGCGCCGTCATCGGCGGTGCGCTGCCGCCCGTGGTCTCCCCGACGCTGCTCAACTCGTACGGCGGGTGGGCCGTCGCGGTGATGATGGGTGCGCTCGCGGCGGTCAGCCTGATCTGCACCGTCAAGCTGCCGGAGACCGCAGGATCGCGGATCTAGGCCCTCAGCGGACGATGCGATCGGGCCGGGTGTAGACGTTCATCGACTCGCCTCGCAGGAAGGCCACCAGCGTGAGCCCGGACGCCGCGGCCAGATCGGCGGCCAGCGACGACGGCGCCGACACCGCGGCCAGCACCGGAATGCCCGCCATCACCGCCTTCTGCGTCAGTTCGAACGAGGCGCGCCCGCTGACCAGCAGCACGGTTCCGGTCAGCGGGACGCGGTTCTGCTCCACCGCCCAGCCGATGACCTTGTCGACGGCGTTGTGGCGGCCGATGTCCTCACGGACGACGAGCGTGGCGCCGTCGCTGTCGAACAGGGCCGCGCCGTGCAGCCCGCCGGTGCTGGCGAACACCTTCTGGGCCTTGCGCAGCCTGGCCGGCAGCGCCGCCAGCGTCTCGGCGGACACGGTCGACGGGTCGTCACCGGGCGCATGGCGGCTGCTCAGCTGCACGGCCTCGAGCGACGCCTTTCCGCACACCCCGCACGAGGACGTGGTGTAGAAGTTTCGGGTCACATCGGTATCGGGCATCGCGACGCCGGGCGCCAGCGTCACGTCGAGCACGTTGTAGGTGTTGAGCTGGTCGGCGCCCGTCCCTTTGCAATAGCGCGCCGCCACGACGTCGTCACGCCCCCCGATCACACCCTCGGTGAGCAGAAAACCCTGAGCCAGTTCGACGTCGGAGCCCGGCGTGCGCATCGTCACCGTGATGGCGGCGCCGTTGACCCGGATCTCCAGCGGTTCCTCGACGGCGAGGGTCTCCGGCCGCGCCACCGCGGCGTCCATGGTCACGTGCTGTACCCGCCGCCTGGCTGTGACCCGACCCATGACACCCACCCTAGGGCGAACGGTCGTAGATAACGTTTCCGTGCTGTTCATCACGACGCCAGCTCACGAAGCGGCGTCGGCGTCGTGCGGACGGCACAATGTATGCGTGCCCAACGAACTGCAACCGCACCGCCGCACGCCGGTCTGGCGTGACCCGCTGTCGGCCGGCTTCCTCGCGCACCGCAACCTGCTGCTCCTACGTCTGCGCTGGCACCAGCGGCGCGCCGAGACGTCGGCAGATACCGGCTGACAACGCGACGACCAGCGCCGAGACGGTGCTAGCTAGCGGCTACTGAGCGGTAACCATTTCCTTAGAATTATTGTCTCGCGGACGTGACGAACAACACAGTTTTGTCTCACGCGAGGCATCAACACATCGGCTGAGCTGTACGTTCGACTCCCTACCGGCGGCACGCCGCGGGCGAGTCCGGTGAAGGGCTGCCTAAGAGAAGTGCAATAATCGGTACTGGCAGTGACATCAAAACTTTGGTGGACGTCCACCGTCGGCGCGTCGACTCGACAGTGACTCGGAGGACATCCCCACGCAGCGTGGAAGGCAGGCCTCGTGGCAGCGAACGACAACGCGGTCAGTCCGGGGAGTGCGGGTCCTCGACAGAAGCTCGAGAAGGTCGTCATCCGTTTCGCCGGCGACTCCGGCGACGGTATGCAGCTCACCGGTGACCGGTTCACCTCCGAAGCCGCGCTGTTCGGCAATGACCTTGCCACGCAACCGAATTACCCCGCTGAGATCCGCGCGCCGCAGGGCACGTTGCCCGGTGTGTCGTCGTTCCAGATCCAGATCGCCGACTACGACATCCTCACTGCAGGCGACCGCCCCGACGTGCTCGTCGCGATGAACCCGGCGGCGCTCAAGGCCAACGTCTCGGATCTGCCGCGCGGCGGTCTGATCATCGCCAACTCCGACGAGTTCACCAAGCGCAACCTCGCCAAGGTCGGCTACGAGGCCAACCCGCTCGAGACCGAGGAGCTGTCCGACTACGTCGTGCAGGCCGTCCCGATGACGACGCTGACCCTCGGTGCGGTCGAGTCGATCGGCGCCTCGAAGAAGGACGGCCAGCGTGCGAAGAACATGTTCGCGCTCGGCCTGCTGTCGTGGATGTACGGCCGCGAACTCAAGCACAGCGAGGCGTTCATCCGCGAGAAGTTCGCGCGCAAGCCCGATGTCGCCGAGGCCAACGTGCTCGCGCTCAAGGCCGGCTGGAACTACGGCGAGACCACCGAGGCCTTCGCCAGCACCTACGAGGTTGCCCCCGCCAAGCTGAAATCCGGTGAGTACCGCCAGATCTCGGGTAACACCGCGCTGGCCTACGGCCTCGTCACCGCCGGTCAACTCGCCGACCTTCAGGTCGTACTCGGCACCTACCCGATCACCCCGGCGTCGGACATCCTGCACGAGCTGTCCAAGCACAAGAACTTCAACGTGCTGACCTTCCAGGCCGAGGACGAGATCGCCGGCATCGGCGCGGCCATCGGCGCCTCCTACGGCGGGGCCCTCGGCGTCACCAGCACCTCGGGCCCGGGCATCTCGCTGAAGTCCGAGGCGATTGGCCTGGCCGTGATGACCGAACTGCCGCTGATCGTCATCGACGTGCAGCGCGGCGGGCCGTCGACGGGCCTGCCGACCAAGACCGAGCAGGCCGACCTCCTGCAGGTGATGTACGGCCGCAACGGTGAGTCGCCGGTTGCGGTGCTCGCGCCCCGTTCGCCGTCGGACTGCTTCGACGTCGCCGTGGAGGCCGCCCGCATCGCGGTCAGCTACCACACGCCGGTGGTGATCCTGTCTGACGGCGCGATCGCGAACGGCTCTGAGCCGTGGCGGATTCCGGACGTCAGCAGCTATCCGGCCATCGAGCACACCTTCGCCAAGTCCGGCGAGCCGTTCCAGCCGTACGCCCGCGATCCCGAGACCCTGGCGCGCCAGTTCGCGATTCCCGGTACGCCCGGCCTCGAGCACCGGATCGGCGGACTGGAAGCGGCCAACGGCTCCGGCAACATCTCCTACGAGCCGAAGAACCACGACCTGATGGTCCGGCTGCGCCAGGCCAAGATCGACGGCATCACCGTGCCGGATCTCGAGGTCGACGATCCGACCGGCGACGCGGAGCTGCTGATGCTGGGCTGGGGCTCGAGCTTCGGGCCGATCGGTGAGGCCTGCCGCCGGGCGCGCCGCAAGGGCATCAAGGTCGCCCAGGCGCACCTGCGCAACCTCAACCCGTTCCCGGCCAACCTCGGTGAGGTGCTGCGGCGGTACCCGACGGTCGTGTGCCCGGAGATGAACCTGGGCCAACTCGCCCTGCTGCTGCGGGGCAAGTATCTGGTTGACGTCCAGTCGGTGACCAAGGTCGAAGGCATGGCCTTCCTGGCCGACGAGGTCGAGGGCATCATCGATGCGGCACTGGACGGAACGCTCGGTGAGAAGGAAAGTGACAAAGCGAAGTTCGCACGACTGGCGGCGGCCACCGTCGAGGTCGGAGTGAGCGGTGTGGGAGCGAACGCATGACCGACACGAGCGAGGAGCGAAGGCGGATCGCGAATGACTGACTTAGCCGGAGCAGATCTCGGGTTGACCGCGGGCACCAGCCTGGTGCCGACGACCGATCAGCCGCAGAAGTCGAAGGACTTCACCAGCGACCAGGAGGTCCGCTGGTGCCCCGGTTGCGGTGACTACGTCATCCTCAACACCATCCGCAACTTCCTGCCGGAACTGGGGTTGCGCCGCGAGAACATCGCGTTCGTCAGCGGCATCGGCTGCTCGAGCCGTTTCCCGTACTACCTGGAGACCTACGGGTTCCACTCGATCCACGGCCGCGCGCCGACGATCGCCACCGGCCTGGCGCTCGCGCGCGAGGACCTGTCGGTGTGGGTCGTCACCGGTGACGGCGATGCGCTGTCCATCGGCGGCAACCACCTGATCCACGCGCTGCGCCGCAACATCAACATCACGATCCTGTTGTTCAACAACCGGATCTACGGGCTGACCAAGGGGCAGTACTCCCCGACGTCGGAGGTCGGCAAGGTCACCAAGTCGACCCCGATGGGTTCGTTGGACTACCCGTTCAACCCGGTGTCGCTGGCTCTCGGTGCCGACGCCACGTTCGTCGGCCGGGCCCTGGACTCCGACCGCAAGGGGCTCTCCGAGGTGCTGCGCGCTGCCGCCGCACACCGCGGCGCGGCGCTGGTCGAGATCCTGCAGGACTGCCCGATCTTCAATGACGGCTCCTTCGACGCCCTGCGTAAGGAGGGGGCCGAGGAGCGGCTGATCAGCCTCACCCACGGCGAACCCGTCACGTTCGGTGCCGACGGTGAGTACTGCGTGGTGAAGTCCGGCTACGGGCTGGAGATCGCCAAGACCGCCGATGTGTCGGCCGACGAGATCGTCATCCACGACGCGAACCTCGAGGACCCGGCCTACGCGTTCGCGCTGTCGCGGCTGTCGGACCAGAACCTCGAGCACATGGTGATGGGCATCTTCCGTCAGGTGAGCAAGCCGACCTACGACGACGCCGCCCGCCAGCAGGTCGCCGCGGCCCGCTCCGAGAAAGCGCACGACACGGCGGCGCTTCAGTCGCTGCTTCGGGGCAAAGACACCTGGACTGTCGACTAACGTCTCGGTCATGACGACCACCGTTCCGTTGGCCGGAATCATCCTGGCGGGCGGGGCTTCCCGCCGCATGGGCCGCGACAAGGCCACGCTGCCGTACGAAGGCACCACGCTCGTGGAGCGGATGGTGAGCATCCTCAAGCCACGGTGCGCGCCTCTGTACGTCATCGCCGCGCCGGGGCAGGCACTGCCCGCGCTCGACGCCGAGATTCTGCGCGACGAGGTCCGCGGCGTGGGTCCGCTGTTGGCGACCGGTCGAGGGTTACGGGCGGCCGCCGAGGCCGGATCCGAACTGGCGTTCGTCGCCGCGGTGGACATGCCGTTGCTGACGACCGATCTGATCGACGAACTGGCCGGGCCCGCCATCCGGCTCCACGCCGACGTCGTGCTGCCCTGGGACGGTCGCGACCACTACCTCGCCGGGGTCTACCGCACGGCGCTGGCCGGCCGCGTCGCCGGACTGGTGGCTGCGGGCGAGCGCAGCATGCGCGCGCTGGTCGACCGGGTCGACACTCAGCGGATCGTGATGCCCGAGCAGCGGGCGCTGACGAACGTCAACACCGCCGCCGATCTCGCATCGATTCGCGACGTGCAAATCGCCTAGCAAATTCTCTTAAGAATTACCTTCAATTCGCGTTACTGTACCTCGAATTCGTGCCACCGAATTTCTCCGCTAGATTACCGTGATATACCGCACCGAATTGCGAATATCTCGCCACCGGCGATAGGCGCAGCGCCCGGAAACCGGATCGTGAATGCGCCTGGGTGACAGGGGCTTTCGCCGACGGCGCGCGGCGGTGGTGTGCGAATTCGGCCTCCTTGTGGCCCATTACGGCGCACGGCCCCGACTGAATGCGAGGCTCGCGACTGGTCCGATTGGGGTGCGGGGCGTCGTACGGGCCCGATCCGCGGGATTGCGATGCTGACGCGAGGTCGCGGCGCCCCTCGGTGACGACGAAAGGTCGGATCGCCGAACGGATTTGCCGGGAAGGACGTGGCCGCCGTCCGCGACACCTACCGATGTGTTTCGCGTGACTAGTTGACGCGCAGAAGATTTGAGCGACCGGTCCCGGGGCGAAACAGCGAAGGCGTCGAGCGGGGACGGGCACGTCTCCGTGGTACCGAGCCAACTTCGACACCGACGCCGCGGTTTCGCCGATCCTCGGTCCTCGCTGCATCGGGCGCCCGTGTTCCAGTTCACAAATAGGCCGTGAGATGGCTCACGGATGTCGCCCGAGAGGTTTAATTTGATCTCTCCGTCAAACACGCGAATGACCTGGGATAACGAAAGGCGATCACCGTCGTGATCGTTCCGTTATCTGCCCGCGACACGCCTTCGCTCGATATGACTTCGGCGGAGCCTCTTTTGTACGGTCCAAACCGGCTCTACCGGAGCAAATAATTTCAAAAACCACGAACCTGCGTGTGAGTGGGGCTGTAGGAGGCGAGGCCTCCGGCGGCCGCCGGCGCTGACGCCCGGCGAGGCACTTCTGGCCTCCCGCTGTCGCACCCGACCGAGACGGTGCGGCCCAAATCCGGCCTGTTCGACAGGCATGCCCATCCCGTGCGCTTCGGCGCGGGTGTGTAGTGGCGCGCGCGTGGCGAAAGGATAGAAGTTGAAGAACATCCGCAAGACATTCGGCCTGGCGACCTTTGCCGGTGCGCTCGCGTTGGCGCCCATGGCAATGGCCACCGGCACTGCCAATGCGGACAGTGTGGACTGGGACGCCGTCGCGGCGTGCGAATCGGGTGGCAACTGGTCCATCAACACCGGTAACGGCTACTACGGCGGCCTGCAGTTCACCCAGAGCACCTGGCGTGCCAACGGCGGCAGCGGCTCGCCGCACAACGCCAGCCGGGAAGAGCAGATCCGCGTCGCGGAGAACGTGCTGCAGTCACAGGGCATCGGCGCATGGCCGGTGTGTGGCGGTCGCGGCTAAACGCCGTATTTCGTCTTTTACAAGAGGCGGTGCCGGATGACTCCGGCACCGCCTCTTCTTTCTCAGAGGGCTCTTACGCCAATTAAGTAACGAATAAAACTTTTGACCCTCGCGTAACACGTGACGTTCATCACCCGACACACCGGATGACCGCAGCGGAGATCGAGGGGTTCTCGGATGCGGGCCTTGTGAAAACGGTCGGGGAAGGACCGCAGAGATGAACGTTCGTACCGCAGTTATCAAGGGCATGTGGGCCGCGGCGATCTCCGGAGCGCTCGCGATGGTGCCGATGGCCCTGTCCGACGCCTCGCTGGCCACCGCCAACGCCGATTCGGTGAACTGGGATGCCATCGCCGAATGCGAATCCGGCGGCAACTGGGCGACCAACACCGGAAACGGCCACTACGGTGGCCTGCAGTTCAAGCCGGCCACCTGGGCCTCCAACGGCGGTGTCGGCAACCCGGCGACCGCCTCGCGCGCCGAGCAGATCCGCGTCGCCGAGAACGTCCTGCGCACGCAGGGCCTGAAAGCGTGGCCGAAGTGTGGGCCCCGCGGCGCCACGCCCGCGGTGTGGACCACGCCCTCGGCGCCCTCCGCTCCTGCGCGGACGGTGCCTGCCTCGGCCACGGGTTGCGCCTCGATGCCGTCCAGCGGGCTGTTCGGCTTCGTCAACCCGCGTCAGATGTGCACGGCGCTGCTGAACCCGATCGGCACGCTCAGCGGAGCACGCTGAACTCGTTGCCCTGCGGGTCGATGGGGCCGTCAGGGGCCGAGTCGACGCTCCATCGCCACCGGTTGGGAACGACGCGCTCGTCGTCGACGCGGACGAACTTCCAGATGAGGTCGTCCCAGCCGGCCGACCGGTAGAGCCACCGCGGTGTCCCGTCGGGACCGTCGCGCACCTCGGCTCCCACCCGGGCGGCCCACCAGTTGGCGAGTTCCTCGGGCCGGGCGCTGTCCGTGCAGATCGCGAACACCCGCGCCGGCGGGTCCGCGTCGCCCTGGTCGTCGGGAAAGGCGCAGAACTCATTGCCCTCGATGTCCGCGAGCGTCGCCCACCCGGTGTGCTCGGCGATGATGCGGGCGCCGAGGTCAGTCAGTGTCTCGGTGTCGCGAACGTAGAGATCGAGATGGACGCGGTTCTTCACCGTCTTCGGACGGTCCTGCGGCCGGAAGACCAGCAGCCTGCGCGCGGCCTCGCTGCCGAGGACCTCGGCCCAGAAGGCGGTCATCGCATGCGGGTCGGCGGACTCGACGACCAGGGGGCCCAGGTGCACGCTCACGCCGTGGACAGGTCGCGGTCGGTGGGCGGCCGGAATGCCGAGCGCGCGGCCACGGCGGCCAAGTGGCGAGCCACCAACGCGTCGGGTCCCAGCACCGTCGCGCGGCTGGCCAGCGCGCTGAGCGCGGGCGGCAGGTTCATGACGCGGCCGATGAACCGCGATTCGCGCACCAGTGAGCGGACCCGCGGCCGGCGGAAGGCGACGAACCGCGCGAATGCCGCGGCGATGTCGTCGTCCCCGTCGAGGAACCTGGCCAGGATCGCGGCGTCCTCCAGCCCCTGGCAGCCGCCCTGCCCGAGGTGCGGGCGCATCGGGTGGGCGGCGTCGCCGACGGTCACCACCGGGCCGCGCGACCACTGACGTGCCTCGTCGCGGTCGTAGAGGTCGTTGCGCAACACGTCGGCGGGATCGGTGGTGGCCAGGATCTCGGGAACGGGCTGCGCCCAGGACGCGAACCGCTGCCGCAGGTACGCCAGTTCGCCCTGCGGCGCGCTCGTCGCCTCCGGCACCCGCTCGGTGGCGAACCAGTACGTGTCCTGCTCGCCCATCGGGACGTGACCGAACTCGACCGCGGGACCGAGCGTTTCACCCGCGAGCTCGGGGTCGAGCCGGCAATGCGCCACCCCGCGCCACGCGGTGTAGCCGACGTAGGTGTTGCGCAGAGGTCCATTGAGATGGCGCGCGACCATCGAGTGGGTGCCGTCGGCGCCGACGACGGCCTCGGCGTCCATCACCGTGGAGTCGGCCAGCCTGACCCGGACGCCGTCGGCGGTCACCGCGAGCGCCTCGGCCGCCACGCCGGCCCGCACGGTGCCGTCGGCGAGCGCGGAGGCCAGGATCGACGTCAACGCCGAACGGCGGATGACCACGAGTGGTTCGCCCAGGGACGTGACGATGAGTTGCGCTTCGGGCCGTCGCAGCCAGCTGCCGTCGCGCCACCGCGCGGCGCCCGCCGTGATCCGGCCGCCGGCCTGACGCACCGGGTCGCCGAGGCCGATGTCGTCGAGCGCGGCCAACGCGTTGGGCCAGATGCTGATCCCGGCCCCCGACGACGTGTCGGTGCGCTCCTCGACCAGGGTGATGTCGTGTCCGCGTTGTTGCAGCGCGACGGCGGTCGCCAGTCCGGCGATGCCCGCTCCGATCACAACGATCCGCTTCGGCATGCACCGAAACTAGCGCGCGGAAGGCGTCGGATTACAGGTCGAAGATCAACAGCGTGCTGCTCGCGGTGGCCACGACGGTGCCGGAGCCGTCGGTCACCACACCTTCGGCGAAGCCGACCCGTGACCCAACCTTGACCACGGTGCCGGTCGCGGTGAGCACGCCGCTGTCGAGGCGAACCGCCTTGAGGTAGTTCACCTTGATCTCCACCGACGTGTAACCCTTGCCCTGCGGCAGGGTGCTGTGCACCGCGCAGCCGGTCACCGAGTCGAGAAGGGTGCAGATGAGCCCGCCGTGAATCGCACCGATCGGGTTGTATGCGGATTCGTCCGGCACACAGGTGAATTCGACACGGCCCGGCTCGACCCTCGCGATGTCGAACTGCATCAGCCCGCCGATCGGCGCGGGCGGCAGCTCGCCCTCGGCCATTGCGCGCAGGTAGTCGATACCCGCCATGGACAGGCCCTTGGCGGTGCCCGGACCGGGGGAGTGCCAGGTCACTGTGCGTGAACGCTGCGGGCCCCAGTCCTCGCGGCCGGGTGTCTTCTCCAGTTCGAGGGTCATCGGGTTTCCTTCGATCGGCTCAGGAGGTGAGCGGGGGATACCGGCGTTGCCGGTCGGGGTCGAACTCGGAGACGGCGTGGGCCTGACCCCACGCCAGCAGTGCGTCGAGAACGGGTAACAACGCCCGACCGGAGTCGGTCAGCCGGTATTCATGGCGCTCCGGGGCGTCCTGGTAGCGCGACCGTGCGACCACCCCGGCCTGCTCCAGCGCCCTCAGCCTCGCGGCGATGCGGTCGCGCGGCGCGCCCGTTCCGCGCACGATGTCACTGAAACGCGTTGCTCCCAGCGCGATTTCACGGACCACCAACAGCGCCCAACGTTCGCCGACCAGCTCGAGGGCGGCCGCGATGGGACAGGGCCGGCCGGGCAGCTCCGCCAACGGCACGGTGGTGATCGTCGACACCGCACCATCATGCCGCGCCATGGTTTGAAAATCAAACTCACTCGGGTCTCGACGCAGGAAGGCGGCCGGTTCGTGTGCTACGAACGGGGCATGACCGCGACGGCTCCCCACACCGCCTCGTATCGCGCACCGTTCGACGACCTCGACGAGTACGTCGGGCTGCCCCGTGTCTCGGGATTGGCACTGTCGCCGGACGGCACGCGGCTGGTGACCACCATCGCCGAACTGAACGACAAGAGAACCGAATACGTCACCGCGGTGTGGGAGCTCGATCCCGCCGGCGTGCAGCCGGCGCGCCGCTTGACGCGCGGGACCACGGGAGAGTCGGCGCCCGTGTTCGCGGCCGGCGGCGACCTACTGTTCGTCGCCGCCCGCCCAACGGGCGACGACGACAAGCCGCCCGCCGCGCTGTGGCGGCTCCCGGCCACCGGCGGGGAGGCGGCGCAGGTGCTGGCGTTGCCCGGCGGCGTCGAGGCGGTGCGCCCGGCCCGCGATGCCGATGCCGCGGTGGTGCGCTCACCACTGATGCCGTCGGCGCGGACGATCGAGGACGACCGTCGGCTCCGCGATCTCCGCAAAGACAACAAGATCACCGCGATCCTGCATACCGGCTATCCGATCCGGCACTGGGACTCCGATCTCGGGCCCGGCGAACCACACCTGCTCGGCGTCGACCTGACCGCCGATACCGCCCGCAGCCAAGACGTCCGCGACCTGACCGCCGCGCCCGGCGGTGCCCTGCGCGACTCCGACTACGACATCAGTTCCGACGGGCAGTTCTTGATCACCACGTGGCAACGGCCGGCACCGGGCGCGTCCCGGCATTCGGTGCTGGTCGAGATCGACCTCGACAGCGGCGAGCGCACGGTGCTGGTCGACGATCCCGACGCAGACGTCTGGGGTCCGGCCATTTCGCCGGACGGGTCGACGGTCGTGTACCTCCGGGAGACGTTCTCGACGCCCGACACTCCGCCGCGGATCATGCTGGGCTGTATGCGGTTTGGTGAGGAACCCACGACGCTCGCGGCCGACTGGGACCGCTGGCCGGCCTCGGTGACGTGGCTGCGCGACGGTTCGGCGGTGATCGTCACAGCCGACCAGGATGGGCGGGCACCGGTGTTCCGAGTCGACGTCGCCGACGGTGCGGTGACTCAGCTGACGTTCGACGACCACTGCTACTCCGACGTGGCCGCCGCGCCTGATGGTGCGCTGTTCGCGTTGCGCAGCTCCTACGCCGAGCCGCCGCACCCGGTGCGCATTGATCCCGACGGCGCGATCACCGAACTGCCCTGCGTCGAGGCGCCGCCGCTGCCGGGCACGCTGACCGAACTCGAGACGACGACCGACGACGGCACCCGGGTGCGCTCATGGCTGGTGCTGCCGGCGGGTGATGGCGAGGCGCCGCTGCTGCTGTGGATCCACGGCGGCCCCCTGAACAGCTGGAACGTGTGGTCGTGGCGATGGAATCCCTGGCTGCTGGCCGCCCGCGGGTATGCCGTGCTGCTGCCCGACCCCGGGCTCTCGACCGGGTACGGGCAGGACTTCGTCGCGCGCGGCTGGGGCGCATGGGGCGGCGCCCCGTTCGAGGACCTGATGGCCATCACCGACGCGGCCTGCGCACATCCGCGCATCGATGCCTCCCGCACGGCGGCGATGGGCGGCTCGTTCGGCGGCTACATGGCCAACTGGGTCGCCGGCCACACCGACAGGTTCGACGCGATCGTCACCCACGCCAGCCTCTGGGCGCTCGACCAGTTCGGCGCCACCACCGACTCGTCGTACTACTGGCTGCGTGAGATGACCCGCGACATGGCCGAACAGAACTCCCCGCACCGCCACGTCGGCCGAATCCGCACGCCGATGCTCGTGATCCACGGCGACAAGGACTACCGCGTCCCGATCGGCGAGGCGCTGCGGCTCTGGTACGAGTTGCTGACCCACTCGGGGCTGCCCGCCGACGCCGACGGCGACAGCCAGCACCGGTTTCTGTACTTCCCGTCGGAGAACCACTGGGTGCTCACACCGCAACACGCCAAGATCTGGTACCAGGTGGTGATCGGGTTCCTAGCCAGGCACGTGCTCGGTGAGGACGTCGAGGAGCCCGAGACGCTCGGGTAGCGTCGCGACCATGAGCGCACCGGAGCCGGGCGGCCGGCGAGATTCCACATCGCAGCGGGATTTCGACATCGTCGTGTACGGGGCCACTGGGTTCGTCGGCAAACTCACCGCCGAATACCTGGCCAGAACGGCTCCGGAGGTCCGGATCGCGCTCGCCGGCCGATCTCACGACAAGCTGATCGCGGTCCGAGACTCGTTGGGTGACAAGGCCGCTTCGTGGCCGCTGATCACCGCGGACGCGTCACAACCGTCGACCTTGAACGCGATGGCCGCACAGACCCGCGTCGTGGTGACGACGGTCGGGCCCTACGCCCGCTACGGCCTGCCCCTCGTTGCGGCGTGCGCGGCGGCCGGCACCGACTACGCGGATCTGACCGGCGAACCGCTGTTCATGCGCGACAGCATCGACCAGTATCACGAGCAGGCCGCCCGCACCGGCGCGCGCATCGTGCACTCGTGTGGATTCGACTGCATCCCTTCCGATCTCACGGTCTTTGCCCTGTATCGGCGCGCACAGCAGGACGGCGCAGGCGAGCTCACCGACACCAACCTGGTGCTGCGCGGATTCAAAGGCGGCGTTTCGGGCGGGACCGCCGCTTCGCTGATCGAGGTCATGCGCGAGGCCGCAGGAAACCCCGAGGCTCGGCGGCTGATGAACGACCCCTACACGCTCAGCCAGGACCGGGCCAACGAGCCCGAGTTCGGCGGTCAGCCTGACCTGCGGTGGCGCAGGGGCGCCGAGATCGCCCCGGAATTGCGCGGCTACTGGTTCGGACCCTTCGTGATGGCCGCGGTCAACACCCGAATCGTGCGGCGCAGCAACGAATTACTCGATCACGCCTACGGTCGCCGGTTCGAATACGGCGAGCAGATGAGCATGGGGAAGTCGGCGCTCGCACCGGTCGCGTCGGCGTTGTCCGCGGCCGGCAACACCGCGACGATGGCGCTGGGAACGCGCTTCTTCCACCGGGTGCCCAACACGCTCGTCGAGCGCGTGCTGCCGAAACCGGGCACCGGTCCAAGCGAACGCGTCCGGGAGAGCGGCTACTACGACGTCGAGACCTACGCCAGGGCCACCACGGGCGCCCGCTATCGCGCGGTCATGTCGCAGAAGGGCGATCCGGGCTACAAGGCGACGTCGGTATTGCTGGGGGAGAGCGCGCTGGCGCTCGCGCTGGACCGCGACAAGCTCTCCGACTTACGCGGCGTGCTGACACCGGCCGCGGCCATGGGCGATGCGTTGCTCACCCGGCTGCCTGCCGCGGGGGTGACGTTGACGACGGAACGCCTTTAGGGGTAGCCCACGTCACAGCGGTCGCGGGGCGGAAACCGCCCTGTTCGGCCGCGTTTCGGGGCAGTTAGCGACCGCCCCGGCCGCGTTCCTAGAATTGCGGGGTGACCGCCAGCCCCCCGTCCTCTGCCGAAGCCCTGCCCAAGTCCTGGGATCCGGGCGCGGTGGAGAGCGACCTCTACGAGGGTTGGGTCAAGGCCGGCTACTTCACCGCCGACGCCACCAGCGGCAAGCCCGCCTATTCGATCGTGCTGCCGCCGCCGAACGTCACAGGCAACCTGCACATGGGTCACGCGCTGGACCACACGCTGATGGATGCGCTGACCCGCCGCAAGCGCATGCAGGGCTACGAGGTGCTGTGGCTGCCCGGCATGGACCACGCAGGGATCGCGACGCAGTCGGTGGTCGAGAAGCAACTCGCCGTCGACGGCAAGACCAAAGAGGACTTCGGCCGGGACCTGTTCATCGACAAGGTCTGGGACTGGAAGCGCGAATCCGGTGGCACCATCGGCGCGCAGATGCGCCGCCTCGGCGACGGCGTGGACTGGAGCCGCGACCGGTTCACCATGGACGAGGGCCTGTCCCGCGCGGTGCGCACGATCTTCAAACGGCTCTTCGACGCCGGGCTCATCTACCAGGCCGAGCGACTGGTCAACTGGTCGCCGGTGCTCGAGACCGCGATCTCGGACCTCGAGGTCAAATACGAAGACATCGAAGGCGAACTGGTGTCGTTCCGGTACGGCTCGCTCGACGACGCCGAACCGCACATCGTGGTCGCCACCACCCGCGTCGAGACGATGCTGGGCGACACCGCGATCGCCGTGCACCCCGACGACGACCGCTACCGCGACCTGGTCGGCAAGACGCTGCCGCATCCGTTCATCGACCGCGAAATCGTCATCGTCGCCGACGAGCACGTCGACCCCGAATTCGGCACCGGTGCGGTCAAGGTGACGCCCGCGCACGACCCGAACGACTTCGAGATCGGCCTTCGTCACCAGCTGCCGATGCCGTCGATCATGGACACCAAGGGCCGAATCACCGGCACGGGAACCGAATTCGACGGTCAGGACCGCTTCGAAGCCCGGGTCAAGGTGCGCGAGGCGCTGGCCGAGCAGGGCCGCATCGTCGCCGAGAAGCGCCCGTACGTGCACAGCGTCGGGCACTCCGAGCGCAGCGGCGAGCCGATCGAACCGCGCCTGTCTCTGCAGTGGTGGGTCAAGGTCGAGGCGTTGGCCAAGGCCGCCGGCGACGCGGTTCGCAACGGCGACACCGTGATTCACCCGCCCAGCCTCGAGCCGCGGTGGTTCGCGTGGGTGGACAACATGCACGACTGGTGCATCTCGCGGCAGCTGTGGTGGGGCCACCGCATCCCGATCTGGCACGGGCCCGACGGCGAGACGGTTTGCGTCGGCCCCGACGAGACACCACCCGAGGGCTGGGAGCAGGACCCCGACGTACTCGACACCTGGTTCAGTTCGGCGTTGTGGCCCTTCTCCACCATGGGCTGGCCCGACCACACGAAAGACCTCGCCAAGTTCTATCCGACCACCGTGCTGGTCACCGGCTACGACATCCTGTTCTTCTGGGTGGCGCGGATGATGATGTTCGGCACGTTCGTCGCCGATGACCCCGCGATCACCCTCGACGGTCAGCGCGGGCCGCAGGTGCCGTTCCAGAACGTCTTCCTGCACGGGCTGATTCGCGACGAGCACGGCCGCAAGATGAGCAAGTCGCGCGGTAACGGGATCGACCCGCTGGACTGGGTGGAGATCTTCGGGGCCGACGCGCTGCGGTTCACGCTCGCGCGCGGTGCGAGCCCCGGTGGCGACCTGTCCATCGGCGAGGACCACGCCCGCGCGTCCCGTAATTTCGCCACGAAGCTGTTCAACGCCACCCGGTTCGCGCTGATGAACGGCGCAGCACCCGCCCCGTTGCCCGAGACCGCCGAACTGACCGATGCCGACCGGTGGATCCTGGGCCGCATGGAACAGGTTCGCGCCGAGGTGGATTCGGCGTTCGACGCCTATGAGTTCAGCCGGGCGTGCGAGTCGCTGTACCACTTCGCATGGGACGAGTTCTGCGACTGGTACGTCGAGCTGGCCAAGGTGCAGTTGGCCGACGGCATCGACCACACGACAGCGGTGCTCGCAGCGGTGCTCGACACGCTGCTCAAACTGTTGCATCCGGTGATGCCGTTCGTCACCGAGGTGCTGTGGAAGACCCTGACCGGCGGCGAATCGCTGGTCATCGCCGACTGGCCGGCGGCGTCGAGCTTCGAGCTCGATCCGGTTGCCGCGCAACGCGTCGCGGACATGCAGAAGCTGATCACCGAGGTGCGCCGCTTCCGCAGCGACCAGGGGCTCAACGACCGGCAGAAGGTCCCGGCCCGGCTGTCGGACATCGCCGGTGCGGACTTGCAGGCGCAGGTGCCCGCGGTGCGGTCGCTGGCCTGGCTGACCACCGACGGCGACGGCTTCGCCCCGACCGCGGCTATCGAGGTGCGGCTGTCGCGCGGCACCGTGACCGTGGAGGTCGACACCTCGGGCACCGTGGATGTGGCCGCCGAACGGCGTCGCCTGGAAAAGGACCTCGCGGCGGCGCAGAAGGAACTGGCCAGCACCACAGGCAAACTCGGGAACGAGGCGTTCCTGGCGAAGGCGCCCGCGGAGGTGGTCGACAAGATCCGCGGACGCCAGCAGGTCGCTCAAGAGGAGGTCGACCGCATCACCGCAAGGTTGGCCGCGCTCCGATGACCGCGCCGGACGACCGGCCGCCTCCGGAACCCGAGCCGTCACCGGACGAGATCGCGGCGCTCCTGCAGGTCGAGCATCTGCTCGACCAGCGTTGGCCCGAAACGAAACTCGAACCCAGCACGACCCGCATCTCGGCGTTGCTCGAGCTCCTCGGCTCACCGCAGCGCGGATATCCGTCGATCCACATCGCGGGCACCAACGGCAAGACGTCCGTCGCGCGGATGGTCGACGCGTTGTTGACCGCGTTGCACCGCCGCACCGGCCGCACCACCAGCCCGCACCTGCAGTCGGCAGTCGAGCGCATCTCCATCGACGGCAAGCCGATCAGTCCCGCGACCTACGTCGACACCTATCGCGAGATCGAGCCGTTCGTGCAACTGGTCGATCAGCAGTCCGAGGCCGCTGGCGCCCCCCGCCTCAGCAAGTTCGAGGTGGTGACGGCGATGGCGTTCGCCGCGTTCGCCGACGCGCCGATCGACGTGGCCGTCGTCGAGGTCGGCCTCGGCGGGCGCTGGGACGCCACCAACGTCGTCAACGCCCCCGTCGCGGTGATCACCCCTATCGGGGTGGACCACGCCGAGTACCTGGGCGACACGCTCGCCGAGATCGCCGCGGAGAAGGCCGGAATCATCGGCAAACAGGAAGACGAGATAGTTCCGTCAGGAACAGATATCAGCACCGTGGCGATCATCGCCAGGCAAGCCCCGGAGGCGATGGAAGCGCTGCTGGCGCAGACGGTGCGCGCCGACGCGGCCGTCGCCCGTGAGGACTCCGAGTTCGCGGTGCTCGGCAGGCAGGTCGCGGTCGGCGGGCAGCTGCTGGAGCTACAGGGGCTGGGCGGGCTCTACTCCGACATCTTCCTGCCGCTGCACGGCGAACACCAGGCGCACAACGCCGCCCTGGCGCTCGCGGCCGTCGAGGCGTTCTTCGGTGCCGGCGCGCAGCGCCAACTCGACATCGATGCCGTGCGGGCGGGTTTCGCCGCGGTGACGAGCCCGGGCCGGCTGGAGCGAATGCGCAGTGCGCCAACGGTTTTCATCGACGCCGCGCACAACCCCGCGGGCGCCGCGGCGCTGGCCCAAGCGTTGACGGAGGAGTTCGACTTCCGGTTCCTGGTCGGCGTCGTTTCGGTAATGGGCGACAAGGACGTCGACGGCATCCTGGCCGCGCTGGAACCGGTGTTCGACCAGATCGTCGTCACCCACAACGGCTCACCGCGCGCGCTCGACATCGAGGGGCTGGCGCTGCTCGCCGAGCAGAAGTTCGGGCCCGAACGCGTGGTCACGGCCGCTACGCTGCCCGACGCGATCGAGACC
>NZ_LZJE01000143.1:0-6818 GCF_001666865.1 Mycobacterium sp. E136 | reverse complement strand
CCGACTTCCTCGGCGGCTCGGTCCGCGATGAACCGCAACGTTCCGGTGAGCGTCCTCGCAACGGTCGCGGGCCACCGGTGAAGGCGTGCGACCGCGGGGTTCGCGGTGAGCTGTGAGGTAACCAAGTCTGTCCGATCGTCGATAGGTATCGCAGAAAGTTCGACACGACATACCCGGGGCCGTTACGGCCAAACGCATGAAAACGGCCGGCGCGGGATAAAAGGCCAACACGGCGCACGACCGTGGTCTACGTTCGCGCCGGTGACTCGGAGTTCGAAAGGGGGGACGAACATGGCGGAACTGTGGACATGTTCGCAAGGCACGCGCCGGGCACACGTGAGGGCCGCGCTCATGCGGTCGGCGCTCGTGGTGGCGGTGCTGGGCATGGTGGTCGGCTTCGGCGCGGGACGGGCCGCCGCGTTTCCCGGCGGCGACGCCGCGGGCGCCCTGACGGTCGGCGGGTTGAACCGCACCTATCAGGTGCACGCACCGCCGGGGTTGAACAACCCCGCCGGGCTCGTGCTGAACCTGCACGGCGCGGGGATGACGGGGCAGGCGCAGGCCGGGGCCACCAACTACAACGCGATCGCCGATCAGTACGGCTTCGTCGTCGCCTATCCCGACGGCATCGACATGAGCTGGGCCGACGGGCGGGGCGCCTCGCTGCCCGACCGCCAGGGCGTCGACGACGTCGGCTTCCTGGTCGCGCTCGTCGACCGCCTTCGCCAGGATTACGGCGTGGATCCGGGTCGCGTGTTCGTGACCGGAACCTCGGCGGGGGGCTTCATGGCGTCGCGGCTGGCATGTCAACGCGCCGACGTCTTCGCCGCCGCGGCGCCCGTCGCGGCCACGCTGGCCTCCGGGTTCTCCTGCGCGCCCTCGCAGCCGGTGTCGGTGCTCACGGTGCACGGCACGTCCGACCCCGTGGTGCCGTTCGGCGGTGGCCCGATGCTGGGGCGCGGCGGAGCGAGCGACATCGTCTCGGCCGCGGCTATGGCGCAACGCTGGCGCGACATCGACGGGTGCCCGGCGCCGGCCGAGCAGGTGCAGGGCAACGTCCATCGGTTCGTGGCCACCGGTTGTGCGGCCGGGACCGAGGTGGAGTTCGTCCAGATCGACGGTGGCGGCCATGTGTGGCCGGGCGGTCTCTTCGCGCCGTTCGACGCCTCCCAGGCGACCGGTCAGTTCTTCGCCACCCACGGCAGATGACCCGCCGGTCGGTTCTACGGTAGGCAAATGAGCAACGACGCCCCCGGTATCACCGGTATCCACCACATCTCCATCACCGTGACCGATCTCGAGGCCAGCCTGGCGTGGTATCAACGCCTGCTCGCGGCCGATCGGGTGCCGATGAAGTTCCCCCACTACGAACGCGAAGACACCGGATACGGCGAACTGCTGATCGAGCCGCGCTCCGGCGTCGTCATCGGCCTGCACACCAACACCGGCAACGACGGCAACCGATTCGACGAGGCCCGAACGGGATTGGATCACGTGGCCCTGAACGTGGCGTCGCGCGCCGAGCTGGACGCATGGACGCGACGGCTCGACGAACTCGGCATCGAGCATTCCGGTGTGCGGGCGGCCGATGAGCCGTTTCCGTTTGCGACCGTGGTGTTCCGCGACCCCGACAACATCCAGCTCGAGCTGTTCACCACCGGCTGACCGTCAGGAGGTCAACCGTTCCACGAGCGAGCACAGATCGCTGAACTCCAGCGAGGTGTTGCCTCGTGTCCGCCATCGACAGGATCATCGCGGCGGAACCCGCCTCGTACAGAGGGTTATCGGTCATGCCGGAAAACTAGCTCGTCGTGCACCGTCGCGGCCTAGGCTGCGGGCCATGTCACTCGACCGCGCCGCGCTCCTCGCGGGCAGTGTCCGCTTCGCATCCGGAGTGTCGTTTCTGGTCGATCCGCTCCGGGCCAACCGGCTGTGGGGTGACCCCGAGGAGCCGACGCCGACGGCGCAGCTGCTGCTGCGCTCGATGGGCTACCGCGACGCACTCATCGGGGGGCTGCTTCTGGCCTCCGCCGTGCGCGGTCGCGATACCCGGGGGTGGTTCCTGGCCTCGGCCGGTGCGGACGCGGCCGACCTGCTGGGCGGCATGGGTGTGCACCACGAGATGAAGCGCTCGCAGCGGGTGATCGGACTCGGGGGTGCGGTCATCGGCATCGGCGTCGGTCTCTGGGGCGCGCTGCGACGTCCACAGCGCAGCGAGGACTGAGCTCAGCGCGTCAACAGCAGACAGCCGGCGATCGGCCCGCCGCCCGCCGCGGCGACCGCCACTTCGGGCCGACGCGATACCTGCCGCTCACCGGCCTGTCCGCGCAGTTGCAGACACGCCTCGTGCAACAGCCAGTAGCCGTGCATCCGGCCCGCCGACAGCTGGCCTCTAGGTGTTGAGGGGCAACTCGCCGTCGAGCGCGATCCGCGTCGCGCCTTCGACGAACGGCCCCGCCTCGCCGTCCGCGCAGAACCCCAGCGCCTCGAGCCACGCGAATGTCAGAAAGGTGAAACCGTCGTAGAGTTCGGCGACGTCGACGTCCGACGGCGTCAAGTCGGTGCGCGACCACATCTGAGCCGCCGCATCGGTGGACGCCATCTTCGGGAAGTCGTCGCGGTGGAACCACCCGCCCGAACCATATGCTCCGCCAACGGCTTCCACCGCAACTGGAGGCTGGGGGCAGTCCGCCGCGTAGTCGGCGTGCGAAATCACGAACGCGATCGAACCGTCGATCGGCACATCGCAGTCGAACAGGCCGAATGGTGTGGACACCGGCCGCGCCGCCATGTAGTCCGCCATGGTCATCGGATCGCGGTAGGCGGCAAGCGGATTGAGCGCGGCGTTGGCCCTGCTGTTGATCGCGAGCCAGCCGAGCTGTTCCTTCGTCGTCCCGTACAGCTCCATGTGCCGGCGGCAGTGCATGGCCAGCCAGTTCGCCGCCGAATACGCGTGTGCAGCCAGCAGTTCGTCGATGTCGCCGAACGGTCCGAGCCTGCGCCGGGCACCGGGTTCGCGGGGCTCGATCGGCGGATTCGCCAATGGGTTGGGTCCAGCGGTCGGCGGTGCCTGCGTCATCATCCCGCCGAGCATCTGCACGGTCCGATACACCAGCACATGGCGTGCTCGTCGCTCGGACACCGCCACCATCGCCGACATCACCGGCGTGAGCACACCCCCGGTGGGAAAACCGTAACCCTGGTCGACCGCTGGGCCGCCCAGTGCCGCAACGACTTCGGTCAGCGGCGTGTCTCCGAAGGTGACGATGCCGTCGATGTCGTCGGGGGTGAGACCGGCATCGGCGACGGCGCCCCGCGTCGCCTCCATCGTCAGTTCGATTCCGGGGATCCCGGTGCGTCGGCCGATGCGGGAGATGCCGAGCCCGCTGATGATCGCGTCCTTCTCGAACGTGGTCAATCGGCCACCGCCTCGTCTCGTCACCGCCCGAATGCCCGTCGCGCGGCGGGGTTCCTGTGATACTCCCGCTCGAGACTGTACGTTCTGAAGGCGTGTCCGACGACGTGCCACCCGCCGCGCCCAGAATGCTGCCCGGCCTCGACGAGCACAACAGCGCGTTCTGGACCGGTGGACGGGACAACCAGCTGCTGATCGCGCGCTGTGAGCGTTGCCGACGGTGGGTGTCGCCGCCGGCCGCCGACTGCCCGGACTGCGGAGGAGAGCTCGCCCCGCAACCGGTGTCGGGGCGCGGCACCGTGTTCACCTACACCGTCAACCACCAACCGTTCAATCCGGCGGTTCCGCTCCCGTACGTCATCGCGATCGTCGAGCTCGATGAACAACCCGGGCTGCGGATTGCCACCAACATCGTTGACTGTCAACCCGATTCGGTGCGCGCCGGCCTTCCGGTCGAGGTTCGTTTCGAACGCCAGCACCGCGACGGCGAGACGGTCTACGTGCCGGTCTTCGTGCCGCGGTGAGTCTCAGGCGCCACGTTTGAGGCGGGGTGTCGTCGCGGGCGTAACGGCGGACGGGCGGCGCCGGCGCCGAGTGGCCGCCTCGACCTCCACACCGTCGGAAGCCGGTTCGCGCACCTGTTCACGGAGCCTGCGCAGCGCCTGTGCGAGCAGCCGCGACACGTGCATCTGCGAATAGCCCATGCGCTCGGCGATCTGGGTCTGCGTCATGCTCTCGAAGAAACGCAGCATCAGCACGGTCTTCTCACGCTCGGGCAGCGCCGCGATCAGCGGACGCACGGTTTCGAGGTCGACCACCTTGTCGATGTTCGGATCGATGTCGCCGAGCGTGTCGCCCACCGAGCGGAACTCGTCGTCGGCGGAGGCCTGAACGTCGGTCGACAGCGTGGAGTAGTTGCTGCTGGCGATGGTCGCCTCCATCACCGCGTCGCGTTCGATGCCCAGGTGTTTGGCGACCTCGGACGGCGTCGGCGCCCGACCGATCTGCTGTGACAACTCCGCGCGGGCTTTGACCAACTGCCCCTGCAGGTCCTTGAGCCGCCGCGGAACCTTCACCGCCCAGCCGTAGTCCCGGAAGTGCCGGCGTACCTCGCCCATGATGGTCGGAATCGCAAACGACAAGAAATCGGCACCGTTGTCGGGATCGAAGCGGTTCACGGCGTTCACCAGTCCGACGCGAGCGGCCTGCACCAGGTCATCAATCGGCTCACCGCGGTTGCGGTAACGGCGCGCTACGTGGTCGGCGAGCGGCAGCGTCCGGGCGACGATCGCCTCGCGCTGGCGCCGATGGGGGAGTGACCCCTCCTCGAGCGTCTTCAGGCGGCGGAACATGTCCGCCACGTCTGAGTATTCAGAGTTCGCCTCGGACACCACACAGGCTCCTAACTTCCGACCCTGCCGTATGGAATCGCACGGCTCGGATCTGAACCTGTGGTTGTTGCGGTTTACCCCCTCGGGTGGCTTGTCGAAACGTTGCCCGTCGGGGTCCTCGACCCAGCGTAGCCGTCGACGGGCGCGTGCGTGGTCAACCGGCGAATTCGCGCGCCTTGCTCGGCGTGTTGACGGGCATCGCGTGCTTGCCGTAGGGCCGTTGCCGCGTGAGCCGGGCCGGTGCGGTGACCAGCGGGCTGTCCCAGATCGCACCCGTGAAAACCGCGGCGCCCAGCGCCGTCAAACCTGCCATCGCGACCAATGTGTCGGGGTCCATGCCTCTGGGATTACCCACCGGGGGCGGATACGACTCGCACCGCGGAGAAAAAGTTTGCTCGGCGTCAGCGGGCCCGGTGAGCGAGCAGTTCGGCGTGATGGATCACCAGGCTTTTGCCGTAGACGGTGATCCAGCCACGGTTGACGAACTCGGACAACGCCTTGTTGACCGATTCCCTTGAGGCGCCGACCAGTTGGGCGATCTCGGCCTGGGTCAAGCCGTGGTCGACGCGCAACTGCCGATCCTGGCGGGTACCGAAACGCTGGGCGAGGTGAAGGAGTTGTTTGGCGATCCGGCCGGGCACGTCGGTGAAATTCAGGTCGGTGATGAGGTCTTCGGCACGCCGCAGATTCCGCGCCAGGAGACGCATCAGCTGCTCGGTGAGGTGTGGGCTGTCGTCGATGCAGGCGTGCAACGCATCACGGTCGATGACGGCGACGAGCACGGGGGTCAGGGCCGTGGCCGAACCGGTGCGCGGCCCGGAGTCGAACACGGACTCGGCGCCGAAGATCTCCGAAGGGCCGAGGACGCCGAGCAGTTTCTCGGGGAAGTCCGCGCATCGCCACCCGACCTTGACCTTTCCGTCGATGACGACGTAGAGGAGACGATCCCGTTGGCCTTCGTGGTAGATGCATTGGCCCGGTGCGTAACGGTCGTAGGAGAAGCGGCGGATCAGCGTCGCCCTGTCGGCGGGTTCCAGTCCCCGGATGATCGCCGAGCGCGCCAGTACGGCTTCGCTGTCACGCGCCACGGCTTTCTCGGCCGTGGCACCGGCGGCCATCAGCATGCCTACTCCCAACCCTGTTGAGCGCGGGGCTACCCCGCTGCGGAAGTGGTAAACGCTAACCGCGCGATGTTGTGCCGCTCGAAACCATTTCGGGAGGTTCGGCGGGCTCCAATGCAGTGCCCTCGATGTCGACGTCGGGCACGTATTTCTCGAACCACCGCGAGTGTGCCCACATCCGCCGGCCCACGATGCTCATGATGGCCGGGATCAGCGTGAGCCGAACGACGAAGGCGTCCAGGAAGACTCCGACGGCGAGGGTGAGTCCCACGGATTTGATGATCGGGTCGCTGCCGGCAAGGAACGCGATGAACACCCCGAACATGATCAATGCGGCGGAGGTGACCACCCGGGCGGACAGGCCGACCCCGTTGCGCACGGCGTCGAGCGCGTCGTCGGTCCGGCTCAGTTCCTCCTTCATGCGCGAGACGACGAACACCTGATAGTCGCTGGACAGGCCGAAGATGATGGCCAGCACGATGATCGGAAGGAAGCTGATGGTCTCGCCGGGTGTGATGCCGAGAAGGTCGGCGCCCCAGCCCCATTGGAACACCGCGACCTGCACGCCGAGCGCTGCGAACACCGAGAGCAGAAAGCCCAGGATCGAGGTCACCGGGACGAGCGCTGCGCGGAACGCGATCGTCAGCAGCACGAACGCCAGTCCCACGACCACGAGCAGGAACATCGGCAGCGCTGCGGCCAGTTTGTCGGAGGTGTCGATGTTCGATGCCGTGGTCCCGCCCACGAGAATGCTTGCGCCGGTGTCACCTTCGATCGCGGTCCGGTCGGCCCGGATGCGCTTGACCAGATCGGCGGTCGCGGTGTCGTTGGGTCCGGTGGCGGGGACGACCTGGATGATGGCGGTGCCGTTCTGATTGACGCCGGGCGCCG
>NZ_LZJE01000142.1:0-10414 GCF_001666865.1 Mycobacterium sp. E136 | reverse complement strand
AACGCCACACTCGAACACCAACACCTCGCCCTCAGCGAAATCCACCGCATCACAGGCCACGACCAACTGTTCGACACCTTGCTCGTCTACGAGAACTACCCGGTAGACAGCGAAGCGTTGTCGGGCATCGCAGGGTTGACGATCACCGATATCCAAGGCAGTGAATCCACACATTATCCGCTCACAATGGCCGTCCGGCCTGGCAACGAGTTGGAACTTCGCATCGAGTTCCGCACGGATGTGTTCGCCCCGGAGGCTATACATGCCCTGATAGAGCGGTTGGAGCGCACGATGATCGCGATGACTGCGGATCCGGCCATGCGGTTGTCCACCGTGGAACTGCTCGACGCGCCTGAGCGCATCCAACTCGATGAGTTCAGTAATCGTGCGGCTTTGCTCGAGCGGGAACCCACTTTGGCGTCTATTCCGGCAGCCTTCGCCGACCAGGTAGCCCGTGTACCGGATGCGGTGGCGGTGATGGGCGAAGGGCGGTCGATGACATACCTGGAGTTGGATAGGGCGTCGAATCGGCTGGCGCATCTGTTGACTGAGCGTGGTGTGGGTTCGGGACAGGTTGTGGCGCTGCTGTTTTCGCGGTCGAACCAGGCAGTCGTGGCGATGCTGAGCGTGCTGAAGACGGGGGCGGCATACCTGCCGATCGACCCGGGGTTGCCGACGAAGCGGATCGAGTTGATGGTGGCCGACGGGGCACCAGCGGTGGTGGTCACCACGGCGGGTCTGCGCTCGCGGCTCGATGGCTTGGATGTGACAGTCGTCGATGTCGACGATCCCTTCGTGCGGAGGCAGCCTGCCACCGCACTGCCGGCGCCGAGCGGTGACGACATCGCGTACGTGATCTACACCTCGGGGACGACCGGTGTCCCCAAGGGCGTCGCGATCACCCACGGCAACGTCACTCAGCTGCTCGCGTCGTCAGGCCTGCCGCCGTCTCCGGTATGGGCACAGTGGCATTCGCTGGCCTTCGACGCCTCAGTCGAAGAAATCTGGGGGGCACTGCTGAGTGGGGGGCGATTGGTGATCGTGCCTGAGTCGGTGGCCGGCTCGCCAGAGGCTCTTCATGACCTGCTGCTCACCGAGCAGATCACCTTCCTCAGTCAGACTCCCTCTGCAGCGGCTGTTTTGCCGTCCGAGGGGCTGGATTCGCTGGCGCTGCTGGTGGCCGGTGAGGTGTGTGCGCCTGATGTCGTGGATCGGTGGGCGCCCGGCCGGTTCATGGTCAATGCCTATGGCCCGACCGAGACCACGGTGTGCGCATCCAGGACGGCGCCGTTGACTGCCGGGTCCGGCGTTGTGCCGATCGGTACCCCGATACGAAACGCGGCCTTGTTCGTGTTGGACGGATGGTTGCGGCGAGTGCCGATCGGTGTGGTGGGTGAACTGTATGTGGCCGGCGCCGGGGTAGGGGTTGGTTATGTGGGACAGGCGGGGTTGACCGCGTCGCGGTTTGTGGCGTGTCCCTTCGGTGATGCAGCAGCGTCCTGCGCTCGGATGTATCGCACGGGGGATTTGGTGTGTTGGCGCGCCGATGGGCAACTCGATTACCTGGGCCGCACTGATGAACAGGTCAAGATCCGCGGTCACCGCATCGAGCTCGGTGAGATCCAGGCAGCCCTTGTACAACTGGAAGGGGTTGGGCACGCGGTCGTGGTCGCCCGCGAGGACCGTCCCGGCGACATCCGTCTGGTCGGCTACGTCACTGAAACCATCACTGGAGCAGTAGATCCCGTCAGAGCGCGCAGCGAGATGGCCGAGCGGCTGCCGGACTACATGATCCCGACCGCGGTCGTGGTGTTGTCGGCGTTGCCACTGACGGTCAATGGCAAACTCGACACGCGCGAATTGCCTGCGCCGGTATACACCGGGGGTGAGTACCGAGCGCCGGGCAACGCGGTCGAGGAAATACTTGCCGGCATCTACGCCCAGATTCTCGGGGTTGAGCGCGTCGGGGTCGATGACTCGTTCTTCGACCTCGGCGGAAATTCGCTCTCCGCGATGCGGCTGATCACAGCGATCAACGCCTCGCTGGACGCGGATCTCTCGGTGGGAGCACTGTTCGACGCACCAACTGTTGCGCAGCTGACGCCGTATCTCGATGCGGGCGTGGAGAAACGGCCGGCTTTGATGCCCGTCGAGCGGCCTGCCTTGGTGCCATTGTCGTTCGGCCAGCAGCGTCTGTGGCTCATCGACCAGCTCCTGGGGCCCTCTCCGGTTTACAACCTGGCCGCGGCGTTGCGGCTGAGTGGGAACGTGGACGTCGAGGCGTTGAGGGCGGCGTTGGCCGATGTGGTTGGCCGCCATGAGAGTCTGCGTACGCTGCTACCCGCGACGGACGGTATACCGCGCCAGGAGGTGGTCCCCCCCGATCGGGCCGAACCGCGATGGGATGTCGTGGACGCTTCCGGCTGGTCCGCGACCCGGTTGGACGAGGCGCTCGGTGCGCTGGCGTGTCACAGCTTTGACTTGGCCTCCGAAATCCCGGTGCGCGCATCACTTTTCCGCCTCGCCCACGATGAGCATGTATTGGCCACCGTCGTGCACCATATCGCTGCGGACGGCTGGTCGTTGACCCCGCTGGTAGCTGATCTGGGGGTCGCATATGCCGGTCGGTGTGCTGGGCAGAGTCCTGGTTGGGCGCCGTTGGCGGTGCAATACACCGACTACACGCTGTGGCAGCGTGCGCTGCTGGGGGATTTCGATGATTCCGCGAGTCGGATCGGGGCGCAACTGAGTTATTGGGAGCTAGCGCTGGCTGGATTGCCCGAGCGCCTGGAGTTGCCGACTGATCGGCCGTACCCCCCGGTGGCCGATCACCGCGGGAACAGTGTGGCAGTGGATTGGCCGGCTGAGTTGCATCAGCAAGTGGTCCGGGTGGCGCGTGAGCACAACGCGACCCCATTCATGGTGGTGCAGGCGGCGTTGGCAGTGTTGCTATCGAAGATGAGCGCCAGTGTGGATGTGGCGGTGGGGTTTCCGATTTCCGGGCGCTCTGACCCCAAGCTAAACGAGCTCGTGGGGTTCTTCGTCAACACCTTGGTGCTGCGGGTGGACATGAGCGGAGACCCGACCGTCGCTGAATTGCTGGCCCAGGTGCGGCAGCGCGATCTGGCCGCCTACGAGCATCAGGATGTGCCCTTCGAAGTCTTGGTCGAGCGGCTCAATCCGACCCGCAGCCTTGCCCATCACCCACTGGTGCAAGTGGCGCTCGCGTGGCAGAGCCACCAGCCCGCCTTGCCGCTCATGGGTGACCTGCGCGTGACGACTCTGCCGCTGAGCACCCGCACCGCCCGCATGGATCTGACCGTTTCGCTCGCCGAGTTATTCACTGCCGCCGGTCAGCCCGCGGGCATCGGTGGACTGGTGGAGTTTCGCACCGACGTGTTCGACGAGAGCAGTATCCGCATGTTTGTGAGGAGATTGGAGCGGGTGCTGGTGGCGGTGACCGCTGACCCCGCTCGGCGGTTGTCGACCTTGGACTTGCTCGATCAGGCCGAGCACGCCCGAATCGACGAAGTCGGTAACCGCGCGGTGCTGTCCGCAAGCGGTATGACGCCGGCGTCGATCCCGGTCGTCTTCGCCGAGCAGGTGGCCCGCGTCCCGGAAGCGACAGCGCTGGTTTGCGACGGCCGCTCGATGACATACCGGGAGTTGGATACGGCCACGAACAGGTTGGCCCATAGGTTGATCTGCCACGGAGCCGGCCCCGGAAATGTGGTGATGCTGTTCCTACCGCGTTCAGCAGAGGCGGTTGTGGCGATGTTGGCGGTGCTCAAGACGGGAGCGGCGTACCTGCCGATTGATACGGTGTTGCCTGCGGACCGGATCAGATTCATCGTGGCCGATGCCGCGCCGATTGCCGTCCTCACCGATTCGACCTGGTCCGAGCGGTTGAGCGAGTCCGACTTGTTGGTGATCGATGTCGATGACATCCGCGTCGACGATCAACCCAGCGCTGCGCCCCCGGCGCCAAAAGCTGATGAGATCGCTTACATCATTTACACGTCGGGCACCACCGGTGTGCCCAAGGGAGTGGCCATCACCCACCGCAACGTGACTCAGTTGCTGAGATCGCTCGATGCCGAGTTGTTACCGGCGGGCGCGTGGCCCCTCTGTCATTCGTTGGCCTTCGACGTGTCGGTCTGGGAAATCTTCGGGGCATTGCTCCGTGGCGGCCGAGTGGTTGTCGTTCCCGAGGAAGTAGGAGGCTCGGCTGACGACTTCCACGCCCTGCTCGTTCGCGAACGGGTGGACGTCCTTACCCAGACACCCTCTGCCGTCGGCGTTTTGCCGCGAGATGGTCTCGAATCAGCGGTGCTGGTTGTGGTCGGTGAGCGGTGTCCTGTCGAGGTGGTGGATCGGTGGGCGCCGGGGCGGGTGATGATCAATGCCTACGGTCCCACCGAAACGACGATGTGTGTGGCGGTGAGTGCTCCGCTGGTGGCGCGGTCGGCGGTGCCGATTGGTTCGCCGGTGTCGACTGCGGCGTTGTTTGTGTTGGATGGGTGGTTGCGTCCGGTGCCGGCGGGTGTGGTGGGGGAGTTGTATGTGGCCGGTGCTGGGGTGGGCGTTGGTTATCTGGGGCGCCCGGGGTTGACCGGGTCGCGGTTTGTGGCGTGTCCGTTCGGTGGGGTGGAGGCTGTCGGCGAAAGGATGTATCGCACGGGGGATTTGGTGTGTTGGCGCGCTGATGGGCAGTTGGATTATCTGGGGCGTGCCGATGAGCAGGTCAAGATCCGTGGGTATCGGATCGAGTTGGGTGAGGTCCAGGCGGCTCTGGCGGCATTGGACGGGGTCGAGCAGGCGGTGGTGATCGCACGCGAGGATCGTCCGGGTGATAAGCGCCTTGTCGGTTATGTCACCGGGTCTGCGGACCCGTCAGCGATCCGTGCGCAGTTGGGTGAGCGGCTGCCGGGCTATATGGTTCCGGCTGCGGTGGTGATGGTGGACATGCTGCCGCTGACGGTCAACGGCAAGCTCGACGTTCGGGCATTGCCGGCACCGGAGTATCGCGGGGATGGCTATCGCGCTCCGGGCAGTGCGGTCGAGGAGATCCTGGCCGGGATCTTCGCCGAAGTCCTCGGTGTCGAACGAGTCGGCGTCGATGACTCATTCTTCGATCTCGGCGGCGACAGCATCTTGTCGATGCAAGTGGTGGCCCGCGCCCGAGCGGCCGGTCTGCTGTGCCGGCCACGTGACATCTTTGTTCACCAGACGGTGGCAAGGCTGGCCGAGGTGGCGGTGATCACCGGTGCTGACTCCGGCCCGGTCGACGAGGGCATCGGACCGGTGGTCGCTACCCCAATCATCCGCTGGCTGGCGAACATTGAGGGTTCGGTGGATCAGTTCAACCAATCTGTCGTGGTTCAGGCGCCTGCGGGGGTCGCCGAAGCCGACGTGATTGCCGTCTTGCAGGCCTTGGTCGATCGGCATGCGATGTTGCGCCTACGCGTCGACGACGATGAGACCGGTGGATGGTTGCTGTCGGTGGCGGAGCCCGGCTCTGTGAATGTCCGCGAGTGCCTCTATACCGTGGACGCCCTTTCCGACGAAACGTTGGTCACTGCGCGGTCACGATTGGACCCCGCAGCCGGGATGATGCTGAGTGCGCTGTGGGTGCCCCACACCGGTCAACTCGCGCTGATAATCCACCACCTGGCTATCGACGGCGTGTCGTGGCGAATCCTATTGGAGGATCTCAACATCGCGTGGAGTCAACATCGCAGCGGACAGCCGATCGAGTTGCCGGTGGGTGGCACCTCGTTTACCCGCTGGGCGTCGCTGTTGTCTGAGCATGCACGCGCTTCGGGAGTCGTCGGCCAAGCGCACATGTGGCAGCAGGTCGCGCAGACGCCCGCGGTGTTGCCTGCGGTGCGGCCGGAGGCGGACACGTATGCCTCGGCCGGACGCTTGTCAGTGGTACTGGACAGCGAAACCGCGAGTGTGCTGTTGAGTGAGGCGCCGGCGGCGTTCCATGCGGGCGTCCAAGAAATTCTTCTGATCGCGTTCGGGTTGGCCGTAGCGGAGTTCCTTGGCACCGGCGAGATGCCGATCGCTATCGACGTGGAGGCTCACGGACGTCAGGAGGAACTCGCCCCAGATGTGGACCTATCCCGCACGGTGGGATGGTTCACCGCGAAATACCCTGTCTCGCTGACGGTTGGGGGACTTTCCTGGGGACTGGTGATCGCCGGAGATACGGCGCTGGGGGCGGTGATCAAGAAAGCCAAAGAGCAACTCCGTGCACTTGCGGATCCGCTGTCGTACGGTCTGCTGCGCTACTTGAACCCCGACATCGAGTTGGGCGGGGCCGACCCCCCGATCGGCTTCAACTACCTGGGACGGCTCGGCGCTACCATGACCGGGTCACCCGATGAGATGTGGGGGATCAGCCCGGACAGTTTGTCGCTCGGCGCTGCCGTTGCGGCTGTGCCTATGCCGCTTGCACACACCTTGGAACTCAATGTCGGCGCCGTGGACACGAGTACCGGTCCTCAGCTGCATGCCGACTGGACATGGGCACCCTCGGCATTGGACCAGTCCGAAGTATCACGACTCGGCCGGCTGTGGGCTGAGGCCCTCGTCGGCATCTGTACGCACGTACGGGGCGGTGGTGGCGGGTTGACGCCATCCGATGTCGCCGCCGGCCTAGATCAGCGTCAGCTCGACAAACTCCAGAGCCGATATGCGGATCGCTGACGTACTGCCGCTGACGTCCCTCCAGCAGGGACTGCTCTTCCATGCCAGCGCGGCGCAGCCAAGCGACGACGTATACGCGTTGCAATTGGCTTTCACCGCGACGGGCCCACTGAATCCAAACCGGCTCCGCGAAGCGGTGCGAACGGTTATCAAGCGCCATCCTCATTTGGTGGCTCTCTTCTCCGACGAGTTCGATGAGCCGGTCCAGATCATCCCGGCTGATCCCGTGCCGGGGTGGCGGTATGTCGAGATCAACGGACACGCCGTCGACATCGACGAGCAGATCGAGAATCTGTGCGACGAGGAACGCGCCGCGGTCTGCGATCTGGCCGAGGGGCCACTCTTCCGGGTGGCGATGGCCCGTACCGCGAGAGACCGGCACCGGATTGTGCTGACGAGTCACCACATCGTCATGGATGGTTGGTCGCTGCCGATCCTGATAGGGGAGATGTTCGCTGCGTATCAGGGGCATCGATTACCCGCGCCCGCGCCATATCGGGACTTTGTCACGTGGCTGGCCGGTCGTGATCGCGACGCCGCCCGCACAGGTTGGCAGCAGATGTTGGCCGGTTTCGACACGCCTGCCCTCGTGGGGCCCCCGGGCAGGTTCGGGTCGGGGTCTCGCGGGGTGGAATCGTCGCGCGTCTCGGCTGAAATCACCGAAGCCCTAGGAGAATTGGCGCGACAGCACCACACCACCGTCAATGTTGTGCTGCAAACAGCATGGGCGCAGCTTCTGATGTGGATGACGGGGCGGTCCGACGTCATATTCGGTACGACGGTCTCGGGCAGGCCGGCCGAGGTTGCCGGCGTCGAATCGATGGTCGGATTGTTCATCAACACCGTCCCGGTGCGGGCGCGCGTCACTGCGGATACCACCACCGCCGAGCTGATCGGGCAGCTGCAGAACACTCACGTCAATACGCTCGAGCATCAGCACTTCGCGCTGTCCGAGATCCATCGGATCACCGGGCATGAGCAGTTGTTCGACACTATTTTCGCTTTCGAGAACTATCCGATCGAAACCACGGCGCTGTCGGACGACCACGAGCTGATCATCACCGAGCCCACGGTCCGTGAAACCAACCACTATCCGTTGACGCTGCAAGCCCAACCCGGCCGTGAACTCGGCCTTCGCATGGAGTACGACACCGACGTCTTCGACGCGGACGGTATCAACAGGTTGCTCCGGCGGTTGGCGCGGGTGCTGGTGGCGATGATCGCCGATCCATCGAGTCCACTGTCGCGGGTTGATGTGCTCGACAACGCTGAGCGGTACTGGCTCGATGAGTCGGGTAACCGTGCCATCTTGGGCCAGCCCATGACCCCCGCGCTGTCGATTCCGGACCTGTTCGCTGAGCAGGTGGCGCGTACGCCGCATGCGGTGGCGGTCACCTGCGACGGGAGCTCGTTGACGTATCTGGAGCTTGACCAAGCCTCTAATCGGTTGGCGCGTCTACTGGTTGATCTTGGCGTGGGCACCGATCGCGTTGTGGCGCTGATGTTGGAGCGCTCGGCCGAGGCGGTTGTGGCGATGCTGGCGGTGCTCAAGGTGGGATCAGCGTATCTGGCGATCGATCCGGCGCTGCCCGCGGACCGGATCCGGTTCATGGTGGCCGACGCCGCGCCGAGGGCCGTCATCACCGCTACCAGCCTGCGTTCCCGCTTGGCGGATTTCGACGTGGTGGTCATCGATATCGAGGATCCTCGCACCGGCCGCTATCCGTGCACGCCGTTATCGTCGGTGCACTCAGGGAATATCGCATACCTGATCTACACCTCCGGCACCACGGGGACGCCTAAGGCGGTCGCCATCACCCACCGGAATCTGGCTCATCTGGCGGCATCCATGCCAACCCAGTTGCCGGCCGAACAGGTTTGGACGCAATGTCATTCGTACGCCTTCGACTTCTCGGTCTGGGAGATCTGGGCTGCGCTACTCGGCGGTGGTCGGCTAGTGGTGGTGCGTGATTCGGTGGTGAGCTCACCGCAGGACTTCCACGAACTATTGATCGGCGAGCGGGTCAATGTATTGACCCAAACCCCGTCGGCGCTGGCGTTGCTCCCCCAAGACGGACTGGAGCAAGTGGCGTTGCTGGTGGGTGGTGAGCGGTGTCCTGTCGAGGTGGTGGATCGGTGGGCGCCGGGGCGGGTGATGATCAATGCCTACGGTCCCACCGAAGTCACGATGTATGCGTCGGTGAGTGCTCCGCTGGTGGCGCGGTCGGCGGTGCCGATTGGTTCGCCGGTGTCGACTGCGGCGTTGTTTGTGTTGGATGGGTGGTTGCGTCCGGTGCCGGCGGGTGTGGTGGGGGAGTTGTATGTGGCCGGTGCTGGGGTGGGCGTTGGTTATCTGGGGCGCCCGGGGTTGACCGGGTCGCGGTTTGTGGCGTGTCCGTTCGGTGGGGTGGAGGCTGTCGGCGAAAGGATGTATCGCACGGGGGATTTGGTGTGTTGGCGCGCTGATGGGCAGTTGGATTATCTGGGGCGTGCCGATGAGCAGGTCAAGATCCGTGGGTATCGGATCGAGTTGGGTGAGGTCCAGGCGGCTCTGGCGGCATTGGACGGGGTCGAGCAGGCGGTGGTGATCGCACGCGAGGATCGTCCGGGTGATAAGCGCCTTGTCGGTTATGTCACCGGGTCTGCGGACCCGTCAGCGATCCGTGCGCAGTTGGGTGAGCGGCTGCCGGGCTATATGGTTCCGGCTGCGGTGGTGATGGTGGACATGCTGCCGCTGACGGTCAACAGCAAGCTCGACGTTCGTGCATTGCCGGCACCGGAGTATCGCGGGGATGGCTATCGCGCTCCGGGCAGTGCGGTCGAGGAGATCCTGGCCGGGATCTTCGCCGAAGTCCTCGGTGTCGAACGAGTCGGCGTCGATGACTCATTCTTCGATCTCGGCGGCGACAGCATCTCCGCATTGCGCATGATCTCGGCTGTCAATACCGGCCTGAGAGCGAATCTTTCGGTCCGTGCGGCGTTCGATGCGCCGACGGTGGCACAGCTGACAACGCGCCTCCGCGAAGACACCGGCCGGCTCGAGCCGTTGGTGCCGATGCCGCGGCCCGCTGCGGTTCCCCTGTCGTTCGCCCAATACCGCCTGTGGTTCATCGATCAATTGCACGGTCCGTCACCTGTTTACAACATTCCGGTGGGCCTGCGGTTGCACGGGTCGCTGGACGCCGATTCTCTGGGTGCGGCGTTACGGGATGTGATCGGTCGCCATGAAAGCCTGCGCACACGATTCGATGCACCTGACGGAACGCCGAGGCAAGTGGTGGTGTCAGCGGACGCGGCCGAACTGTGCTGGGATGTCGTCGACACCGCCGGATGGTCGCAAAGCCGCCGCGAAGAGGCCATCCGTACCGCAGGACAGTACGCGTTTGACCTGGCGTCCGAAATCCCGTTACGAGCGTGGTTGTTCCGCATCGCAGACGAGGACCATGTACTGGTTGTGGTGCTGCACCATATCGCGGCCGACGGATGGTCCGTCGCCCCGTTGGTGCGAGATCTGGGTGTCGCCTATGCCGCACGCCGCGAGAGCCGGAACCCCGAGTGGGCGCCATTACCGGTGCAGTACGTCGATTACACGTTGTGGCAGCGCAGTTTGTTGGGTGATCTCGAAGACGCCGAGAGTCCGATCACCGCGCAGGTGGCCTATTGGGAGGAGGCGCTGGCCGGTCTGCCCGAGCGGTTGCAG
>NZ_LZJE01000141.1:0-1819 GCF_001666865.1 Mycobacterium sp. E136 | reverse complement strand
TCAGTGGCAGGATGTCGGCGATGTCGTGGTGTTGGGTGAGTTCGTCGATTTGGTCTTGGGTGAGTCGGGCTGGGGTGATGTCAGACGGTGTCAGTCCGCCGCCGCCGGCTTGGACGTGGGTGCAGATGCCGGCCAGGGCCTGGATCCATAGGCGGTTCAGTCGGTTGATCTGTTCGTGATCGAGTGCGGTGGGCGCCCAGGTCCAGGTGGCGTGCAGTTGGGGGCCGGTGTCGGTATCGAGGGTGCCGGCATTGAGTTCGACGGTGTGGGCCAATGTGATGGGTACTGCGGCAACCGCACCGGTCAACGACACGCCGTCGGGACCGATCCGCCATAATTCCTCGGCCCCGGATTGTGGTGTGGCACCGAGTCGTCCGAGGTAGTTGAAACCGATGGGCGGGTCCTGTTCGGGCAGGTCGACCTCACCGTTCACATAGCGCAGCAGGCCGTAGGTCAGCGGATGCGGCAGCGCGCGCAGTTGCTCTTTGGCGTCCTTGACCACCCTTCCCAGGCCGGGGTGACCGGCGATCACGTGTGACCACGACAGTCCCCCAAAACTCAGCGCCACCGGATATTTCGTGGTGAACCAGCCCACGGTGCGCGAGAGGTCCACATCGGCGGCTAGTTCGTCGTGACGACCGTGTCCTTCCACATCGATACCGATCGGGCCCGCCCCGAGGCCCACGAACTGCGCACACGCCAACCCCAACGCGATCACCAAGATGTCATTGATGCCGGCATGAAACGCCGCGGGTACCTGCCCCAACAACATCGCCGTCAACTCGGTGTCCAGCGACACCGACAACTGCCCGGCACTGGCATAGGTGTCGTACTCGGGTCGCACCGCGGGCAGAACCGCCGCCACCCCGGCCACCTGACGCCACACCGGGGCCTGCTCGATCACCTGCGCAGTACCGGCATACTCAGCCAACAACGCAGACCACCGGGCAAACGAGGTCCCCCCGGCGGGCAACTGCACCGGCTGCCCACCGCGATACTGAGCCCACGCGATGTTCAAGTCCTCCAACAAAATCCGCCACGACACACCATCAACGGCCAAATGGTGAATGACCAACGCCAACTGCCCGGTGCTACTGACCCACACCGCGCTCAACATCACCCCGGCCGCCGGGTCCAACCGCGAGCGCGCCGCCACCAGCGCCTCATCGCTGAGAACCTCCACGGTGCGCAAACACGCCCCCACCTGAACCGAACCCGCCTCGGGCACCGTCAACGACCACCCACCAGCGCCGTCGTCAACCACCCGAACCCGCAACATCGCATGCCGATCCACCAACGCCTGCAACACCACCGCCACATCGGCATCGCACACCCCCGCCGGAGCCGACACCACCACCGACTGATTGAACTGATCAACCCGACCCTCAACACCGGCCAACCACCGCATGATCGGAGTCGCCACCACCACCCCGACACCCTCATCGACCACCCCGTACCGCAGGTATGTCACGTGGCTGGCCGAGCGGGACCTTGAAGCGGCGCGCGTCGCCTGGGGAGCTGTACTTGCCGGCTTTGACACCCCGACCCTGCTGAGCCAGCCCCAACGAATGCGACTGGGCGCCAGAGGCGTGAAATCGTATCGGATGTCGGAGAAGACGACGAAGTCCGTCATCGAGCTGGCTCGCTCCTGTCATACGACCGTCAACACTGTGCTGCAGGCCGGGTTCGCTCAGTTGCTGATGCGGCTGACCGGCCAGCACGACGTTGCCTTCGGCAGCGCCGTTTCGGGTAGACCCGCCGATGTGTCCGGCGCCGAATCCATGGTCGGACTCCTGATCAACACCGTGCCGGTACGCGC
>NZ_LZJE01000140.1:0-15339 GCF_001666865.1 Mycobacterium sp. E136 | reverse complement strand
GCCGTAGAAGATCGCCAGGCCGGGCGTCATCAACAGCACCATCGCCGTCGCCGCCAGTAGCCAGGCCGTCGCGGCTGGGTCGATCGCGTCCATGAGGGCTCCTCCCGGTCGGGACGAGCTTTCAGGCCGGACGTTTCAGCCGCGGGGCGGGCGTGTTTCTGGAATGTTTCGTGTTTCGGCAGAGTTACCGAGTGCTCACGACGACGCGGTCAGGTCGCCTTGATGAAGTTCTGATACGACCGCGACGGAGTCGGACCCCGTTGTCCCTGGTACTTCGACCCGGCCCGCGCGCTGCCGTAGGGATGCTCGGCGGGGCTGGTCAGCCGGAGGAGGCAGAGCTGACCGATCTTCATCCCGGGCCACAGCGTGATCGGCAGGTTCGCCACGTTCGACAGCTCGAGCGTGATGTGTCCGGAGAAGCCCGGATCGATGAAGCCCGCCGTGGAGTGCGTCAACAGCCCCAGACGCCCCAGCGACGACTTGCCCTCCAACCGGCCGGCGAGGTCGTCGGGCAGGGTGCACAGTTCGAGCGTCGAGCCGAGCACGAACTCGCCGGGGTGCAGCACGAAGGGCTCGCCCGGCTCGGATTGGACGAGGGTGGTCAGCTCGTCCTGCTGCTTGGCCGGGTCGATGTGGGTGTACCGAGTGTTGTTGAAGACGCGGAAGAGATTGTCGAGCCGGACGTCGATGCTGGACGGTTGGACCAGGGAGTCGTCGAAGGGATCGAGGCCCAGTCGCTCGGCGGCGATCTCGGCGCGGATGTCGCGGTCGGAGAGCAGCACCCGACGAGCGTAGCCGCTCGGATGTTAGCCTTCGTGCTCAAACAGGCCGGTGTAGTTCAATGGCAGAACATCAGCTTCCCAAGCTGAGAACGCGGGTTCGATTCCCGTCACCGGCTCCACGAATAAACCCTCCGGCGCGGTCATGGTTGACAATCGGTACCGCGGGTAATGCCTTCCGTCAGGCGTCGTAGGTGCGCGCCGTCAGCGATAAGCGAGAGGTCGCCACCCGATGGACACCCGATCCGCCACGTCAGAGACCGACACGAACCCGCCACACGAAGGGCTGCGCCGCGGCGAACGCCCTATCTCGCCCGACGACGATCCCTTCTACCGAGCTCCACAGGGCTACGAGCAAGCCGAACCAGGCACGGTGTTGCGATCGCGCGACGTGGGGATCGGATTCCTCGGTCTGATCGCCAACGGGTGAAAGCCACTCAACTGCTGTATCGCACAACAAATCTGCACGAAGAACCGGAAGTCGCCGTGACGACCGTCTTCGTGCCGGCGCAGCGCGAGTCCTCCGTCGACTGCCCGGTCCTGTCGTATCAGTGCGCGATCGACGCCGTGGCGTCGCGCTGTTTCCCCTCGTTCGCGATGCGGCAAGGCGCGCGACCGATCGGTGCGTTCGTCCAAGCCGAGTACCTGCTGGTGATCGCCGCGCTGGCCGAAGGCTGGGCGGTGTGCGTACCGGATCATGAAGGCTGCCACGGCATGTGGGGCGCTCCCGTCGAGCCCGGCTACCGCATTCTGGACGGGCTGCGAGCGGCGACGGGGTACGAGCGCCTGGGATTGTCGCCGTCAGCGCCGACGGGCCTCTGGGGATACTCAGGAGGCGGCTTGGCATCGGCGTGGGCAGCCGAACTGTGCGATCGATACGCACCGGAACTCAACATCGTCGGCGCCGTCCTCGGCTCGCCCGTCGGCGACCCGGGCAGTGTCGCGCGCCGCCTCAACGGCAGCTTCTTCGCCGGCCTCGCCGCGTTGATGATCTCCGCGCTGACGGAAGTTTTCCCCGGCGCGCGCAACGTCGTGAGCGAGCATGCGACCGCCGAGGGTAAGGCGTTGCTCGACAAGTTGAAGACAATGACGACGGCCGAGGCAGTCTGGCAGTTACGCAATGTCGACATCGGGTCCTACGTGGACATGACGGCCGACGAGTTGTGGGACCTGCCCGAGGTGCGTCACATCTTCGACGAGACGAAGCTCGGCAAGTCCAAGCCCCAGCCTCCCGTCCTGGTCGTGCAGGCGGTGCACGACGGAATCATCAGCGTCGACGACATCGACGCGTTGGTGGCTGAGTACGAACGCATCGGCGCGGCGGTGACGTATCACCGAGACGGGTTCTGCGGTCATCTGCTGTTGCACCCACTGTCGGCGCCCATGACGCTGCGGTGGCTGCGCGATCGATTCACCGATCGGCCGGTCGACGAAAACAAAACCCGCACAATGTGGCCGACGTTGTTCAACCCGTCGACATACCTGGGAATGGCCAAGTTGGGCGTCATCACGGCCAAGGTGGTCCTTGGGCGGTCCGTCCAACGCCTACCGCTCTCGACGACGGATGCTGGGTAACCGCCGATCCGTGGTCGGGTCAGCCGCAGCACACAGCGGTGTCGGCGTCGCTCTCGGGAAGCTCAGGGCTGACGCCGAACGCCTCGGAGTCGGCCAGCACGGTGTAGACCTCCCACTTCTCCCCGGCTGGGCCCGTTACCCACACCTTGTCTTGTTTGGCGAAGCAACACGTCGTGCCGATTTCCTCGTCGGTGACGAGTCCTTCCCCTGACAGGCGCGCGATTTCAGCGTGCACTTTCTCGCTGGTCTCGACCTCGACACCGAGGTGGTTGATCGTGCCTCCCCGGCCGGGATTCTCCAGCAGAACCAGTTTGAGCGCTGGCTCCGCGACGGCGAAGTTGGCGTAGCCGTGCTTCACCTTCGCTGGCTGCGTGCCGAACAGCTTGGAATAGAACCCGATGGCCTCGTCGAGATCATCGACGTTGAGGGCCAATTGGATACGGGACATGACTTCCTCCTACCTGTGAGACATATATCGAATTGGTGCGCTGCCGCCATACTGCTCCACCTTTTTGATAAATGTCAAGAAGCTGGCATACTCGAGTCATGCCCAAGGCCTTGCCCACCGTCGACATCTCCGCACCCGTGTGCTGCGCACCTGTTGCCGCTGGCCCGATGAGCGACGAGGACGCACTGCAGGTGGCGCTTCGCCTGAAGGCGCTCGCCGACCCGGCGCGGGTGAAGATCGTGTCGCACCTGTTCGGTTCCGACGAGGGCGAAGAGAACAGCGGCGATCTCGCCAAGGCCCTCGGGCTCACGGAGTCGACGGTCAGCCACCACCTCGGCCAGCTTCGGCGTGCGGGACTTGTGGAGTCGGTCAGGCGCGGGATGAACGTCTACCACCGTCCGCATCGAGACGCCCTCGGCGCGCTGTGCCTCGTGCTCGATCCGAACTGCTGCAGTGGCTAGGTAGACGAAGCCGCCTAGTCGAGTTCGGCGCCGTAGCCGCCGCGCAAGTCCTTGTGGGCAGCTTTGAGTGTGCGGTCACAGAGAGCGACCAAGGCGTCGACGTCGAGATCGGATTCGTCGCCGAGTCGGTCCAGCCAGGCGCATTCTTCCCGCTTCAGCTCGGACCACTTCTGGTACCCACCGAAATAGACCGTCTTGTCATCGGGCGGAGGCGCGTCGACGACGGTTTGGGCTAATTGTCGCTTGCAGGAATCGAGCTGCGCCAGCGAGTAACCATGCTCGCGAAACTGGCGATCCCACTCGTCGAGCAGCAGGTTTGTCAACTCCCGAACCGGTTCTGCAGCGTAGACCATCAACTCCGCGATCCCGTCGTCCAGACCCACGCGCATGCGGAACTCGTACAGTTCTCTGAGGGTTTCGGCGCGTCTGCGGTTCGGGGTTGCCGGATTGTCTGCTGACCCCAGAGTCTGGGCGCCGCGCTTGACGTAGTGCGTCGCGGAAATCAGCGACTTCAGAGCGGCCTTTTTGTCGTCCGCCGCTCGCTTCTCGTAATCCAGGATTCGCTCGTGGTCTCGGTCTTGTTGCCTGCTACGGGCGTCGATTCGCTTCGTCCAGACAGCGACGGTTGCCGTTGAGATAACCGAAGCCAACGGGACCAGACCGGTGGAGATGACGGTCAACCAATTCACGAATTTCGAGGCTACGCGGGAGGCCCTGCCGGTTAGGCCGGATTAACCTCAGCTGAGTGGCTACCGCGGCGCTCGATCTCCTGCTCGGTCCGGAAGGGCCGAACGTGCTCGCCGCCGCGGTCGCCGAGTACGACTGCCAACTCGAAGAGCTGCGCGCGGCCGAAGTCAACGTCGACCCGTCCGGCGCCGCGATCGTGACGTACGTCGCCGACGTGCGCCGCGCCGACAACACCGTCACGACGGAATTCCTGGGCGCCACAACTGGAAAGCGCATTCCGGAGGGTGCCGCCGTCGTCGCGGGTGAGTACCGCGGCGAACCGGTCGAGGTCGGCGTCTGGGCCTGGCCCCGCGATCCCGCACTACCCGCACTGCTGACGGCGAGCACCCCCATCCTGCTGGCCGAGCTGTTTCGCGAGTACGGGTTGAGCACGTCGTCGACCCTCGATATTCGCCCCCTGCGGTACCTGCCGTCGCGGCACGCTGTGCTCGAGGTGCACGACGAACGCTCCCGGTGGTTCGTCAAGGTCGTGCGCCCCTCGGCTGTGGACGACCTCAGCCGTCGCCACGAGATCGCCGGCCGCCATGTGCCCGTTCCACCGGTCCTCGCCTCCATCGCGGACGGCGTGATCGTGCTCCAGGAAGCGCAGGGAACTCCTCTGGACACCCTCATCGCCGACGATGACGCCGCACTGCCCTCACCGGAGGTGCTGGAATCGGTGCTGAACGCCCTGCCGGACGAACTGATGAGCCTCGACCGGGAACCGTCGCATCTGGAGCTGGTCGACTACCACGCTGGGGCACTGCGGTGCGCGGCCACCGACGAGCCCGCGGTGCTGACCCGGCTCGACGAGGTCGTCGACGTCCTGCACTCGGTCGACCTCGAGGGCGAGGAACTGGTACCGGTCCACGGCGACTTCCATGAAGGCCAACTCTTCGCCGACAACGGCGTCGTGACAGGTCTTCTCGACATCGACAGCGCCGGGCCAGGAGAACGATCTGACGAGTGGGCGACGCTGCTTGCGCACTTGTCAGCGCTGGCGCTCGACGATTCGAGCCGAGAGGTGGCCACGCGATACGCCGACGCGGTCCTCACCCACGCCGAGCGGCGCCTCCCGGCTCGGCCACTTCGACAGCGAACGGCTGCGGCGCTGGTAGGGCTGGCGATGGGGCCATTTCGCCTGCAGCATCCGCAGTGGCCCCGGCACACCCTGACACTGCTGGACGTGGCCATGCATTGGCTGGCCGACGCGAAATAAGAGTTTGCAGCCCTTGGCATCCCGCGTGAGACTGGAGCGTGGGCCGGGGAAGCAATACGAACGGGAAGCGAAGGGAAGATCAAAGTGGAACGACCGGCCACCTGGAAAGTCGTGACCGTCGGCGCAGCCCTCACCGGTCTCAGCGTCACGGGTGCCGGCGCCGCCCAGGCAGACAATGGGGCTTCCGTCCCCGCCCCAGCATCGGTGAGCGCGGCAGACCTCAACGCACCTCTGCGCCCGCATGGGACCCCTCACTGGTCACCGTGGCGACCCCACTGGACACCGTGGAAGGTCGTCAAGAGCCCGTGGAAGTGCGTCAACAGCCCGTGGAAGTGCGTCCCGCCGTGGTGACGGCCCGACTCGGGTAACGATCGGGGTGATGCGCTGCCTGCGGGCGCAGCCGGCGACCGAGCTACCTTGATCGGGGCCGCAATCGTGCTCGCAGGTGCTCGACCACGAGCTTGAACGGTCAGAGCTCGCCGTTGGTCTAGCGCGGCCCTGAACGCCCTGTGCGCGATGGAAACCGAATCGGCCCAACGTCATGTGGTCAGCGCCTTGATCGGTTTCTTGGAGCGGCGCTGACGAGCAGCCAATCACGAACGACCGTTTGTCTCAACATCGTTCGCGTGACGTCACGGCACGCTTAGGATTGTCGCAGTGCCGGGGCAGTACTTTGCTAAAACTCCAATTCGATGCGATCTGCGCGAAATCAACCTCGATCGAGCTCTAGCCACAGCAGAATCTCAGCGAATCTGCGCGCGAAATTCCGCGGAATCGGTCTCGCCGCGATGCTAGTGTGCTCGCGAATGTGACCCTTGAGCTGGTGAAGGGCACATCCTGTGAGTGCATCGTCGAAGAGGGGGACAGATGCTCCAGGAGAAGCAGGACGAGGTCGTCACAGTCGGTGACGAGCACGGATGGTGGGTGCGTGATGGGCGCTCGGACCAATCCACCGAACAAGACCGGCGATCTCGGCGCGTCACAGCCCTCAAATCCTCCGCGCTGCGGACTCTGGTCGGGTTGTTGTTTGCTGCGATCCTCTGGCTTCTCGACGTGCGGCTCGGGGCCACTCTGCTCGTATTCGTGGTGATCGCGCTGGCTGTGATCGCGGTCGTTTGGCCGGCTGCGGGCGCGACGATCGACCGGGGCATCGCCAAGGTGGCGGGAGCGGTGGCGCGCGTCGTCGCGACGGTTGTGTTGGCGACCGTCTACTTCGTCGTCATAACTCCGGTGTCGTTTTTCCTCCGCCTCTTCGGTCGCAACCCCCTTACTTCACCCGGTGTCAGTTCCGAAAGCACCTGGATCACCAAGCCGCGGGTGTCCGATCCCGCGATGGCCCGCCGCCAGTTCAGCGTCGAGCCGGAAGTAATCGGCTGGAAACCCCGAGGCCGGGCCGCCGCAGCAAGACACGTGGCTGCGATGACACTTCGCGCCGCACTTCTGCTGATCGTTCTGGATCTTGCTGTCGGCCTTTCGTTTCCGCAGTGGGCCCCACATGGCGGCGTTCGCGTGGGGGGCAAAGAAGGCACGTGGGACGAGATCTTCACCGCCCAAATCTCGTCAGCCGCAATGGCGGCGGACCAGCAATGGGCTGCCAATTGGTTTAAAGAGTTCAAAGACATCTACACACACAACACTTATGTGCCGCTGTTGGGCATGGTGAATCCGGATCACAAGGGCGACTACATCAACATCGCCGACCGCGCTCGAAAGACCTATACGGCCGAGGGAGTGCGCGCCGACGCCACCGAGATTTACATGTTCGGCGGGTCGACGATGTGGGGCTACGGGCAACGCGACCTGTACACGATCCCTTCCCAAGTGGCTCGATTCGCCGAAAAGGACGGCATCCCAGTTCGTGTCACGAACTATGGTCAGGTCGCGTGGGGCATCTGGCAGGAACTCGCTCTCCTGCAACAGCTGCTGAGCGAGGGACGCGTACCCGACACCGTGGTGTTCTACGACGGAGCGAACGACGTCGCCGAGCAGGTGGAAGAACTCACGACCGAACCTACGTACCCAGGCGGAGACTTCGTGAGACAAGCTGTCGAACGGGCCCGGTTGCGCGGTGGGGTGGCCGGCGTCAAAGACTCTGTCATGGGTTTCTACGCGCAACACAGCATTCTGACGCGCCTCGCCTTGACGTCGAACTCCAAGCGGGCTGGACCGGAACTGACCCCGGCGCTAACCCAAGAACGGGCTCGCAATGCGGTGAATCTTTACGACAGGGCGGTCAGCGTCATCGAACAGCTGGCGAAGAGCTACGGTTTCAAGGCCGTGTTCGTCTGGCAGCCACTTGCCTACAGCACACAGGGCGGTGACGCCGACCGCTACGCGACACCGGACGAGTGGGGACTTGGAGCGGCATTCCTCGACGCGACAAAGCTCATCGCCCCCCCGGCCATCAATCTGGCCGACGCACTGGACGGCGTGGAAGAAGCCGTGTTCATTGACAACGCGCACACCAATGAACTCGGCGCCGATCTTGTTGCGCGAATCATCTATCCACACCTGGGGTTGAAGTCGTGAGGCATGGTGCGAGCATGAATATCCTGGGGATCAGTGCCTTTTACCACGATTCGGCTGCTGCCTTGGTGCGAGATGGTCATATCGTTGCGGCCGCGCAGGAGGAGCGCTTCACCCGTGTAAAGCATGACCCCGGTTTTCCGAAGAACTCGATCGAGTACTGCCTCCATGCCGGAGGCGTTGACCGCAATGGGATAGATGCAGTCGCCTTCTATGAGAAACCGGTGACCCGGTTCATTCGTCTACTCAAGACGTACGCCGCGATCGCCCCAGGGGGATTCCGAGCTTTCCAGACTGCGCTTCCGCAGTGGTTGAAGACCAAACTTTGGGTTTCCTACGAGATTGAACGCAACCTGAAAGCGCTCGGCTACCGGATGCCGTCGGAGCTGTATTTCACGGAGCATCACGAGAGTCATGCCGCAAGCGCCTTCTACCCCTCACCGTTCGAATCGGCCGCTGTCCTCACGATGGACGGGGTCGGCGAGTGGGCGACGGCGAGCATCGGCCGTGGGGTCGGCAACCAGCTGGAGATCCATCGCGAGATGCGATTCCCACACTCGGTAGGGCTGCTCTACTCCGCATTCACCTATTTCTGCGGCTTCCGGGTCAACTCGGGCGAATACAAGCTCATGGGCCTCGCACCATACGGCGAGCCGACCTATGTAAACCTCATCACCGACAACCTCGTCGACATCCACCACGACGGCTCGATCGAACTCAATCTCGAGTACTTCGACTTTCTGGGCGGCCTGACGATGACGAATGATCGTTTCGCCGAGTTGTTCGGCGGCCCCCCACGTCCTCCGGAGAGCGACATCACTCGGAGGGAGATGGACCTTGCCCGGTCGATTCAAGACGTCACAGAAGAGATCGTGATGCGAATGGCTGCAACCGCGGCCGCGGTCACGCAGGAGAAGAAGCTGTGTCTGGCGGGTGGGGTCGCCCTCAACAGTGTCGCGAACGGGAGGCTGCTCCGCGAGGGGCCGTTCACCGACCTCTGGATCCAACCGGCGGCCGGGGACGCAGGCGGTTCGATAGGTGCTGCGTTGCATACGTGGTACCAGATCGCCGGAAACCCTCGGAGCGTCGTCGGCGACTGCATGCAGGGCGCCTATCTCGGGCCCGAATTCTCAGCCGGGGAGATTTCCAGCTTCCTCTCCTCACAGGGCTACCCGTTCGAAACGGTGGCGGATTCGGATGAGCGCGCACGCAAGATCGCGGAGCTCATCGCCGAAGGCAACGTGGTTGGCCTGTTCAACGGACGCATGGAATTCGGGCCTCGGGCCCTCGGGAATCGTTCCATCCTCGGCGATGCACGGTCGCCGGAGATGCAGTCGGTCATGAATCTGAAAATCAAGTATCGAGAATCGTTCCGCCCGTTCGCGCCATCGGTTCTCGAGGAGAGAGCAAAGGATTACTTCGACCTAGACGTACCGTCGCCGTACATGCTCCTGGTGAGTCCGGTCCGGGAAGAAATCCGCACCGCACCCAACGACGAGAAATCCGACGAAATCTGGAGTGAGGTCAACAAGGTGCGGTCGTCGATCCCCGCGGTTACCCACGTCGACTACTCGGCACGTATCCAAACGGTCTCGCGGGAGACCAATCCGTTCTACCACAACGTTTTAGCGTCGTTCGAAGAACTGACAGGTTGTCCCGTGATCGTGAACACATCATTCAACATCCGGGGAGAACCGATTGTGTGCACACCGCAGGACGCTTACCGGTGCTTCATGAATACCGAGATGGACTACCTGATCCTCGGGGACCACGTGCTGGACAAACGACTCCAGCCCGGCCGGGAGAACCGGGAGTTGTTCGCGATTTCGACGGTGCCCGACTGATGCGCCGCACCGTTCACACCTGGAGGCTGTTGGCCGAGTTCAGCAGGTACGCCGTCGTCAACAAGGCTTACTGGGTCATCCCCATGATCTTGTTGTTGCTGGGTGCCGCGGCGTTCATCGGTGTCGTCCACATAACCGTGCCCTTCACCCTTTACGCACTTTTCTGACCCACCGTTCAGGGTGATTGGGGCCGTCCCTGACGCAAATCCGCTTCGCGCCGACCGCGCAGGCTTGAGGGAGGCGGCGTGTCCGCTACGCAAAGTAAAACTCCCGTGCGTCAAACTCGTAGCAAATTTAGCGAGCCGGCCTGTACGCCGACGAACTCAGGGAACTGCACACCGCCAGCCTAAAAGCTACTAAGAGCATTTGCATGATCGCTACACATTGCATCGCCCACCGGCGATGGGACGTCTTAATGCCATTCAACACTCGATTGATCAGACGGACTGATCGGGCGTTGACACTCCAACGAATCGTTTTCTGGCTAAACACCTTTCGCCCATTAGCTGCCATCGCAAGCGCAAACGCCAACTCGGGAGCGATCCACCGTATCCTTTGAAGACGCCGCCTTGCGACATACTCCATACGACAGCGATGGTGACCCGATTTTCATCGGACTCATGCACGCCGGCCTGCGACGTTTGTCGATAGCCTTCGAGGGGTAGCCGGATTGCGATCGAACGTCTGGCAGAGTCTCTAATTGACATCAATCCTCAAGGGTGCGGTATCGGAGTGCGGTGTCCAGTTTCTCCTACGTCGCAGTCGATTTCGTTGATCGAGTCGGATGCACGACGACCGGAGTCCTCAACACGATGGCCACGCGTGCGTAGATCGACTGGCGGTGTGGCGTGAATTAAGTCGGCTGGTCGGGTCACGATGGAACGTCCAATCCTGCGCTTCACCTACCACGTCGGGGCACGCCACCGAAAAGCGCACCCCGCTCATTGCGTCAATCATATTGACGGAGCCCTTGTTTCAGCCAGCCAACGCTTCCTCCTTTGCCATCATGATCCGATTTGCGAAAACCATCCCCTGCCACAAATCGCTCTTTCTCAATCCCTACTTCTCGAAGTCCCTTATCCAGTTACAGTTCGGCCGTGACCTGTTCAGGGATCAACGATCTATTCAATGAACATTCCGAGTTGTTGTGTTGCCCGCGCTGCGGCGGCATCCTGGCGGTCCGGGGCGACGACTTCGAATGCGCTCAATGTCAGCAGCGTTATCCCGCCCAGGACGACATCGCCTCGCTGTTCATGCCGAACGAGTGGGACGACTCGAAGGAGGACGTCACCCACGAGATCAAGGCGTTCTACGAAGACAACCCATTTCCCAATTACGACGACTTCGACAGCGTCGGCAGCTTGATGGACAAGGCACGGAAGGCGGTGTTCGCCAAGCTGCTGGACGAGCAGATCCCGGCCGGCGCGCGCGTAATCGAGTGCGGCTGCGGCACCGGACAGCTGACGAACTTCCTGGCTATCCGCAACCGGGCGGTGATCGGCACCGACCTCTGCGTGAACTCGCTGAAGATGGCCACAGCCTTCAAGCAGCAGAACGATCTCAAGCGCGCCCACTTCATGCAGATGAATCTGTTCAGGCCGGCGTTCAAACCTGGCACATTCGATCTGGTCATCTCGAATGGGGTGTTGCACCACACGAGCGATCCACAACTCGGCTTCGAATCGATCTCGCGACTGGTGCGGCCAGGCGGTTACATCATGATCGGGCTCTACCACAGGTACGGGCGACTAGCCACCGATATCCGTCGGCTCGCCTTCAAAGCCACCAATGATCGCTTCATGTTCCTCGATCGTCACGCCGTCGATGAGCGTGTAAGCACCCAGAAGCGCCGGTCATGGTTCATGGATCAGTACAAGAACCCACACGAGTCGAAGCACACAGTCGGCGAGGTGGTTGGTTGGCTGGAACAGGTCGGCTTCGACTTCATACATGCGATCCCGAAGACCGAGCCGTTCACCGGTCTGGCCGAAGACGAGCAACTGTTCAAGCCGGAGAGGCTCGGCAGCAGGTTCGAGCGCATGTTGGTGAACCTCGGAATGATGGTCACCGGGCATCGCGAGGGCGGGTTCTTCATCATCATCGCGCGCAGACCGATACAGAAAGGGACTGCGTCAGAAGTCCGATCTTGACCTTGTGACGGTCGAGCGCTGGCTGCGGACCGGTTCAGACCGCTGGCGGTCATCGAGGCAGTCGCCGATGTGATCGCGCATGGCGCGGTCCTGTACTTCGTCGAGAGCGGCAGAGACGCAGAACGCCGTAGCCGCACATACCGATTCGGCGTCATCATGGCCACAACCGGAAATCACGCGCTCGCGCCGCCCGCTGGCAGGCTGACACGGCCGTTAAATTGAGGCCACTATGACTAAGGCCCTGCACACCCTGGCTACCGCCGTCGCAGCGTCGGCGATCGCGACTATCGTGCTCACCGGCCCGGCAAGCGCCGACCCACCACTGCTGAACGGAACCTACGGCTCCACCGACGGCGACCCTTACAACGTGTGGACCTTCACGACGAGCTGTGGTGCCGCAGGTTGCACGGGCACGGTCTCCAGCAACCAGGGCTGGACCACGCCCACCACGCTGACCGGCGGCCGCTGGACCTTCACGGTGTCCAAGCCGGGCGGACTCACGTGCGATGACGGCCACTACGAACCGGCCGTGGTCAACCTTTCGGTGGACCCCGCAATGCTCAGTGGTGTGTTGACCTCGGACTCGAACTACGGGTGTGCGGGCGGCATCGTGACCCAGACCCCGTTCCAGCTGAAAAAGCTCAGCTGACGTAGCACGTCAACCCCGAATCGCGGTACGAAATCGATCTCGGTACGCCTTCGGGGACACACCCAGGTGCTCGACGAATGCTCGCCGGAGAGTCTCCGTGCTGCCGAACCCAGCCAGGTGCGCCGTCTCGGTGACGGTGCGTCCGGCGTCGAGCGCCGCGCGGGCGGCGTCGACACGAATCATCTCGACGTACTCTGCGGGGCTCATCCCGAGTTCCGAGCGGAACAGCCGCGTCAACTGACGCGTGCTCAACGAGGCCCGCACGGCAAGGGATTTCACGCTGTGGTCGGCGGCGGGATTGGCGGCGATCGCCTCCGTGACGGCTCGAAGCGCGGACTGCGGCGGCGGGTTCGCCTCGATGAGCGCGGAGAATTGTGATTGTCCGCCAGCCCTTTTGAGGTAGACGACCAACCAGCGGGCCACATCGCGGACGAGGTCGACGCCGTGATCCTGTTCCACCAACGCGAGCGCGAGGTCGATGCCCGACGACACCCCCGCCGAGGTGAAGACATCGCCGTCGCGCACGAACAGGGCGTCGGGCTCGACGGTGATGTCGGGGAACGCTCTCGCCAGCCTTCGGGTTTCGCGCCAGTGCGTGGTGGCGCGTCGTCCGCTGAGAAGCCCCGCCTGGGCCAGGATGAAGGACCCCGTGCAGATCGAGCCGATCCGCCGGGTGCGACCCGCCACCGATTTGACCGCCTCGACGAGCGCGGGGTCGATGGGCCGCGACGGGATGCTGTCACTGCCCGCGACCAGAACGGTGTCCGCCGATTCAATGGCCGCGATGCTGTCGGTGACGCCCATGCGGATACCGACCGACGTCGCGACGTCACCCCCGTCCACTGACGCAATCCTGATGTCGTAGTCGCCGCCGAACCGGTTGGCCTCGGCGAAGACCTCACCCGCTCCGGCGACATCGAGCATGGTCACGTCGTCGAAGACGACGATCACCACCACCCGCGAGCGGGCATCCGAAACCACACCGTCATTGTGTCGCATTTTGTGGGGCGAACGGCTCAATCACCGTGTGCGCACGACCGCTCACCTGCGTTGACTCAGGCGAAGTAGTCCAACAGAGGAGGCTGATGATGAGTATCCAATCGATCCAGTCGATCGCCGGCATAACGATCCCCGACAGTGCACTGGTGCGCGCGGCGACCGAGTACATCCGCGATGCCGAGGACGATCTGCTGTTCGACCATTCGCGCAGGGTGTTCCTGTTCGGAGCGCTGAGGGGCAATCGGTTGGGCCTGCAACCCGACCTCGAGCTGCTCTACGTGGCCGCGATGTTCCACGATCTCGGACTCACCGAGCGCTATCGCACCTCGCAGCTGCGCTTCGAGGTCGACGGCGCCAACGCGGCGCGGGATTTCCTGCTGCAGCACGGCGTCGAGGATGCCGACGCGCGCAAGGTGTGGTTGGCCATCGCCCTGCACACCACTCCCGGCGTACCGCAGTTTCTCGAGCCCGAAATCGCGTTGGTCAACGCCGGCGTCGAGACTGATGTCATCGGCATCGGGCGCGCGGAGCTATCCTCGGAAGCAATCGACGCGGTGACAACGGCCCACCCGCGTCCCGACTTCAAGAACCGCATCCTCGCCGCCTTCAACGACGGAATGAAGCACCGGCCGGACACCGCTTTCGGAACGATGAACGACGACGTGCTGGCGCACTTCGACCCGACGTTCGAGCGCCAGGACTTCGTCGACCTCATCCTGAGCAACAGCTGGTCCGAATAGCGGAGAGGAGTACGGAAATGGACATCCACGAAGCGCTATACACCACACGAATGATGCGGCGGCTGCGGCCCGACCCGATCCCCCTCGAGACCCAGGCCCGGATTCTGGATGCGGCTGTTCGTGCGCCGAACGGCGGCAACACGCAACGTTGGCATTTCGTCGCAGTCGACGATACCGAACTCATTCGCGAGTTCGCGAAGCTGTTCCGGCAGGCGCGCGACCTCGAATACGAGAAGTTCGCGACCGGGACCGGGCCCATGGTTGCGACGGCTCCCGGCGCGGACGGCGCCGCGCACGCCGAGACTATGCGTCGGATGAAGGGTTCGGGGAATTACCTGGCCGACCACTTCGAAGAGGTGCCCTTGCTGCTGTTCGTCTTCGCCATCGACGATTTGGGCGGCGCCAACATCTATCCGGCGATCTGGAGCGCCCTGCTCGCCGCCCGCGCCGAGGGTGTCGGCGGCGTCATGACGATGGTGCTCCGCAACTTCGAGGACCGGGTGAACGAGATTCTTGGCGTCCCCGTTAGCGACGGCTGGAAGATGTCGGCCATGCTGGCCCTCGGCTATCCCCTGGGCAAGTGGGGTGTGGCGGCCAATCGCCGTCCCGTGCACGAGGTTTCATCGCGCAACCGATGGGATGCCCCGTTCGGTGTGCAGGTGCCGCAGCCGTTGTGGCCCACTCGAGACACAGCTGGGGCCGGCCTGGCCGCCGTGAGTTGAGGAGCAGACATGTCGAAAACAGAATCCGCCATGCTGACCGTGATGCAGCCCGGCGAGGGCGATGTCGTGTCCATCCCGGGCTTTGGAGCGGTATTCAAGCTGACCAGTCGCACCACCGGCGGCTTGGTGTCGATCGTCGAGCACCCGTTCCCGGTAGGCGCGATCACCGCGGCGCACAGGCACACACGCGAGGATGAGCACTCCTATGTGCTCGCGGGCGAGATCGGCTTCCGATCCGACGACAGCGAAGTGGTACTCGGCCCCGGCGGTTTCATCACCAAGCCGCGCGCGCAGATGCATGCCATGTGGAACGCCGGGAGCGAGCCCGGGCGCATCATCGAAGTCATCACTCCCGGCGGAGGATTCGAGAACTACTTCCGCGAACTGGGCGAACTGCTCATGTCCGGCCAAGCCGCGGTCGCATCCGGCGCACCACATCGTCCATCCAGTCCGGCGTGCCGTAGGTCAGGCCGTAGTTGGTCGCCAGCTCTTGAAATTCGG
>NZ_LZJE01000139.1:0-1257 GCF_001666865.1 Mycobacterium sp. E136 | reverse complement strand
CGCCGTACAGGAGGCCCTCGACTACGCCGTCATCGCCTCGGCCGGCGAGCAGGTGGGCGGCTCCCGCCGAATCTTCGACATGACCGTCGACTACCTCAAAACCCGCGTCCAGTTCGGCCGCCAGATCGGGAGCTTTCAGGCGCTCAAGCACATGGCCGCCGATCTGCTGATCGAGGTCGAGAACGCGACGTCGGCGGCCCAGCACGCCGCCGCCGAGAAGTCCACCGGCAGCGAAACATCCGACGGGGCAGTCGCTTTGGCGGGCTTCGCCTGCGCCGAGGCCTACGAGACCATCACGATGAATGCCATCCAGATGCACGGCGGCATCGGATTCACCTGGGAGCACCCCGCCCATCTGTTCCTGCGCAGGGCGCGAACCGGCCTACAGCTGTTCGGCGGTCCGCGGCTGCATCGCGAGCGCTACCTCGTCTCGAAAGGTGCCTGATATGACTTCTCAGCTTCCCACCGCCGACGAGCTGCGCGCCGAAGTCCGGGAGTGGTTGCGCGACAACTGGACTCCGCTGCCCAAGTCCGATGACCCGTGGGCGTCCTCCCCGGAGCGCATCGCATGGCTGGAGAAGGTGCTCGACGCCGGATACGCGGTGCCGACCTACCCCACCGAGTGGTTCGGCCGTGGCTACCCGAGCGACCTGGCCGCCGTCATCGGTCAGGAGTTCTCGGCGATCAAGGCGCCGGGATCGCGGCAGGACAAGTACAACATCCCGGCCAACACCGCGCTCAAGCTCGGCACCGAGAAGCTCAAGGGCGACCTGCTGCGCGATTTCCTGGTCGAGCGGTCCCGCACCTGCCTGCTCTACAGCGAGCCGGGCGCCGGCTCCGACCTGGCCAGCGTGCGCACCACCGCGGTCCGCGACGGCGACCAGTGGGTGGTCAACGGGCAGAAGGTGTGGACGTCGGGCGCGCTGACCGCCGACTACGCACTGCTGCTGGCCCGCACCGACTGGGATGTGCCCAAGCACAAAGGCTTGAGCCTGTTCATCATGCCGATGAAGCAGCCCGGCATCGAGGTACGCCCGCTCGTGCAGATCACCGGCGAGTCCCATTTCAACGAGGTCTTCATCAACGACGCGACCGTGGCCGACGACTACCTGTTGGGTGGCGAGGGCAACGGATGGCGGGCGCTGCAGACCGCGCTGGCGTACGAACGCTCGATCATGGGCGACAGCGCCCGCGGATCGCGAAGCCGCAAGGCCGACAGCCTGATCGAGCTTGCCCGCGAACACGGCGTGCTCGACG
>NZ_LZJE01000138.1:0-13060 GCF_001666865.1 Mycobacterium sp. E136 | reverse complement strand
CCGGAGTCACCGGACTTCCCGACGAGCGCTTGGGGGCTGTGCCGGTCGCCGCCGTGGAACTCGTCGACGGTGCGCAGGTCGAACCCGACCACCTGCTCGATTTCGTCGGCCAGCACCTCACCCGATACCAGGTGCCGGTGCAGCTGCGGATCGTCGACGAACTTCCGCGCACGCCGTCGTTGAAGGTGAGTCAGCCCGGGCTGCGCGAACTGTTCGAACAGGAGAACGTGTGAATCGCAACATTCGTGGCGCCGCCGCCGTCGTCGGGGTCGCCGACGAGGTGTCACCGTCGGGTGTCATCGATGTGCCGCTCCGTGAGCTCGAAGCGCGTGTCATCAGCGCCGCGCTCGCGGACGCCGGCCTCTCGCTGCGCGATGTCGACGGTCTGTGCACATGCACCGGTGGTACGTTGATGCATTCGGTCGAGTTGGCCGAATACCTCGGGATCACACCGCGATTCACCGATGCGACGCAGACCGGTGGCGCGAGTTACGGGCTGTACATCGAGCACGCCGTCGCCGCGATCTCCGCCGGCCTCGCCGAGACCGTGGTGATCGTCTACGCCTCGACACCGCGTGCGGCGCGCAAGCGCGGCGAGAAGGGACTGGGTGTGTTCGCCACACCCGAACGCCTCGAGTGGGAAACACCGTTCGGGGTGATGCTTCCGATCAGCGCGTACGCACTCGCCGCCAGTCGCCACATGGCGGCCTACGGCACCACGGCCGAGCAGCTCGCACAGATCGCGGTCGACACGAGGGCGTGGGCGGTGCGCAATCCGCGCGCACATCTGCGCGACGCGATCACCGTCGATGACGTCCTCGGCTCGGGCTACCTCGCCGAACCCGTCCACAAGCTCGAATGTTGTCTGGTCACCGACGGCGCAGCCGCGATCGTCATCACCAGCGCACAGCGAGCGCGCGATCTCGGCAGGCCCGTCTACGTGTTGGGCGCGGCGTCGGCGGCATCGCACGCGATGATCACCCAGATGCCCGACCTCATTGTCACTCCCGGTGCGGTGTCCGGTCCGACGGCGTTCGCCGCCGCGGGTCTGACGCCGGACCAGATCGACGTCGTGCAGTTGTACGACTCGTTCACCATCACCGTGCTGCTGGCGTTGGAGGATCTCGGATTCTGCAAGAAGGGGGAGGGCGGAGCGTTCGTCGCCGACGGTGTGCTCGCGCCCGGCGGCGCCCTTCCGGGCCAGACCACCGGCGGCGGGCTCGCGTACACGCATCCCGGCGCGTTCGGGGCGTTCCTGCTCGTCGAGGCCGCCCGCCAGGTGCGCGGTGAATGCGGGGAACGACAGGTGCCCGGCGCGCAGACCGCCCTGGCGCACGGCACGGGCGGTGTGTTGTCCGCGACCTCCACGGTCATCCTCGGATCGGAGGCGACGTTGTGAGCGAAGGATTGCCGGTACCCGAACCAACCGCGGTCTCGGCACCGTTCTGGGCGGCGACGCGGGAACATCAACTGGTGATGCAGCGGTGCGAGTCGTGTCTGCGACTGGTCTGGTACCCGCGGCATGTGTGCCCGCACTGCGGCGAGTTCTCGTTGCGCTGGGAGCAGCTCAGTGGACGAGGCGTCGTCTACGCGGTGAGCGTGCACCATCGTGCCGCACATCCGGCCTTCGCGGACCGGGTGCCCTACTCGGTGGTGCTGGTCGACCTGGACGAGGGCGCCCGAATCATGTCGAACGTGTTCGGTCCACCCCCCGCGGTCGGGGATGGGGTATCGGTCGCGTGGTTACCCCTGGACGACGGCCGCCACCTGCCCACCTTTCAGCCGCTATGAGTGGCGCCGACCTGCGGCGAATCCGCGAAGACACGGTGCTGCGCCACGTCGCGGCCGAGAACGATCGCGACCTCGAGGCGGTGATGGCCACCTTCGCTCGTCCACGTTATGAAATCGGGCCCACCGCAACGGTTTACGATGGTGATGCGGCGGTCCGCCAGATGATCCTGCAGCAGTGGGAGGAACTGCCGCGGATGCGTTACACCGCGGAGGGCATCTACCACGGTCCCGACGGGCTGATCGTCGAGACCAGGACGACCTGCCCGGGTACCGCCTTCGACATGCTCAGCGTCAACCTGTTCGGCTTCGACGAAGACCGGCTGATCCTCGAGCGATGCTATTTCGACCGGATGCTGTTCGCCGAGCAACTGAAGACAGTGAGCAGACAGAACGATTGAACACATTTCGTCATGTTGTAGAATCATGCAGCCGAAGTGTGCGGGCAAGGAGACTCAATGGCCACCCAGTTGGACACCGAGGCGCAATCAGCGACCACCGATCGCGCCATCGAGTTGTACCGCCGAATGAGCAAGGTTCACCATGCCGATCAACGCGTCCGAAAGGGCTTGTCGTCCGGTGAGATTGCGATGAGCTACTGGCCGGTGGACGGTCAGGAGGCGATGTCGGCGGGTGCGGCGCTGGCGCTGTCGGATTCCGATCAACTCGTGGCCACCTATCGCGGCCTGGGCGACGTCGTGGCCAAGGGTATCGACCTGGCCGGCTATTTCGGCGAGATCCTCGGTCGGGAAACCGGCCTGTCGCGAGGTAAGGCAGGGGCGATGGGGATCTCCGATCCCGACCATGGGATCGCCTGGACGACCGGCATCGTGGGGGCGGGCCCGCTGATCGCGAATGGCATCGCGTTGGCCGCGTCGATCCGCGGCACCGGACAGGTGGTTCTCGTCAGCTTCGGTGACGGCGCCACCAGCATCGGCTACGTCCACGAGGCCATGAACATGGCGGCGCTGTGGTCGCTGCCCGTGGTGTTCTTCTGCCAGAACAACGCCTGGGCGGAGTGCACGGCGATGTCGCGGTACACCCGGACCACGACGTTGTCGACACGCGCCGGGGGGTACGGAATGCCGGGTGTGACGGTCGACGGCACCGACCCGCAGGCCGTGTACGAGGCCGTGTCCGAGGCGGTCACACGCGCACGGTCGGGTGAAGGTCCCACATTCGTGGAGGCGCTCGCCTATCGACTGCAGGGCCATTATTTCGGCGATGCGATGGCCTATGCCGATCCCGAAGAGCTCGCCGCCAAGCGCGCCGACCCGCCGTTCGCCCGCTATCGGCAGCGACTGATCGATGGCCGGATCGCCACCAGCGACACGCTCGACGCGATCGACGCCCAGGCGGCGGAGGAGATCGAGGCCGCCTTCGCCTCGGCGCGCGACGCCGCTCCGCTCGACGTCGACGAGTTGACTCGTGATGTCTTCGCCGACAACGGATCTGCATTGTCGGCACAGAGTCAGGCGCACCGGGGTGTGCCCGACGGCGACACCGAGGATCTCGGCCTGGTCCGGGCGATTCACCGGACCCTCGACCGTGCAATGGCCGTCGACGACTCGATCGTCCTGCTGGGTGAGGACATCGGCGATCGGTCGGGCGGGGGAATGTTCAAAATCACCGCGGGTCTGTCAGCGAAGTACGGGGAGAACCGGGTGCGCGACACCCCGATCGCGGAGTCGTCGATCATCGGTGCCGCCCTCGGCGCGTCGCTGGCCGGTCTGCGCCCCGTCGCCGAGTTGATGTTCATGGACTTTCTCGGCGTGGCGATGGATCAGATCGCCAACCACGCTGCGAAGGTCCGCTATATGTCTGGCGGCCGTCGGGGCGCACCGCTGGTGATCCGCACGATGGTGGGAACGGCTGCCGGACCGCAGCATTCGCAAGCCCTCGAGGCGTGGGCGATGCATACGCCGGGACTCAAGGTCGTCTGGCCCAGCACGGCAGCCGATGCGGCGGGGCTGCTCAACGCGTGCCTGCGCGAAGAGGATCCCTGTCTGTTCATCGAGTCGATGAAGCTCTACTACGGCGGGGGCAAGGGGCCGGTCCCACTGGCGGATTACGTGATTCCACTCGGGCAGGCCGACGTCAAGCGGGCGGGCGCCGACGTCACCATCTGCACGTACGGCGTGATGGTGCATGCCGCCCTCGAAGCTGCGAAAGAGCTGGAAGGTCAGGGCGTTTCGGTGGAGGTTGTCGATCTGCGGACACTCGTCCCGCTGGACCTCGCGACCGTTTTGGACTCCGTTCGAAAGACCAAACGCCTTGTTGTCGCCCATGAATCGGTCGGCTTCTGCGGACCGGGCGCCGAGATCGCGGCTGCCGTCGGCACCGAGCTGTTCGGCGTGCTGGCGGCGCCGATACAGCGGGTCGCGGGGACGTACACCCCGGTGCCCCGGGCCGCAACGTTGGAGGCGGCGTGCCGTCCGGGTGCTGCTCAGCTTGTCGAAGCGGTTGGGAGGATCGTGTGACCGAAGTTCGGATGCCTAAACCCGGTGACGCCATCACCGAAGCCGAGGTGACGCAGCTGTACGTCGCCGACGGGGAGTCCGCGACCGAGGGCGACCCGTTGTATGCGATTGCCACGGACAAGGTCGAAATGGACATCGAGGCACCGGCATCCGGTGTGGTGGCGTGGAAGGTCGAGGTCGGTGGCACCTACGACGTCGGCGAGCTCGTCGCCGTGATCTCGTGAGCGGACTGCCGGACTCCCTGCGGGTCGATCTCGGTGCACCGGAGCTGATCGGCGAGATCGCCGGTGACACATTCACCGTCACCATCAACCGTCCGGAGAAGCGCAACGCGGTAACCGCCGACGGCTACCACGGAATCAAACGTGCGGCGATGATCGTGGCCGACGAACCGGATCTGCAGTTCCTGGTCATCACCGGATCCGGCGACGTGTTCTGCGCGGGCGGCGACATGAACTCGGTGAGCAATCCCGATCGTTCGTGGGACTCGTTCACCGAGGCGTACGACGCTACGCCGTTCGAAGTGCTCGGCAAGATTCCGAAAATCGTGCTGTGCGCGGTCAACGGCATCGCGATGGGCGGCGGGCTGGTGATGACGCTGTTCGCCGATCTCGTGATCGCCTCGGATCAGGCCCGGATGCGGGTGCCGGATCTGACCCGCGGCGTGTACGAGGCGTTCGTCGCCGCACGCATTCCGCAACGCATCGGTACATTGCGCGCCAACCACATGATCTACGGGAACGACTGGATCGACGCCGCCGAGGCTGAGCGGATGGGACTCGTCGGCAAGGTCGTCTCGCACGACTCACTTGCCGCCGAGACGCAGACCCTGCTCGACCGGGTTCGGCAGACCGGGCCCGCCGCGCGGGCGGCGATGAAGCGCGAGATGGCGCGCGCTCTGCCTGCCGTGGACGTCAGCGGCTACTGGTCGTCGATCGGAACGTCAGAACAGATCGAGGCTTTCACCGCCTTCCTCGAAAAGCGCGCACCGCGTTGGTCGGTCAGCTCAGACCGTGATGCATTCGTCCATACCCGCAGACCGGCCTGGTTGCCGTCTGACTCCTGAGAGGATCTCGACACCGTTGATCACCACACGATTCACCGAGGCATTCGGCATCGAACACCCGATCGTGCAGGGTGGTATGCAATGGGTGGGGCGCGCGGAACTGGCCGCAGCGGTGTCGGAGGCGGGGGCGCTCGGTTTGATCACCGCGCTGACCCAGCCGACACCTGCGGACCTGGCCAACGAGATCGCCCGCGCCCGCGATCTGACCGACAAGCCGTTCGGGGTGAACCTGACGATTCTGCCGACCATCGACCCGCCGCCCTATGACGAATACCGGCGGGTGATCGTCGACGCGGGCATCAAGATCGTCGAGACGGCCGGGTCGAACCCGGCGCCGCATCTACCGATGTTTCACGACAACGGGATCAAGGTGCTGCACAAGTGCACCTCGGTGCGGCATGCGGTCAAGGCGCAGAGCCTCGGTGTGGACGGCATCAGCATCGACGGCTTCGAGTGTGCGGGTCATCCGGGTGAGGACGACATCCCGGGGCTGGTCCTGATCCCCGCGGCTGCCGAGGAAATCGAGATCCCGATGATCGCGTCCGGTGGTTTCGCCGACGGCCGTGGTCTGGTGGCCGCGCTGGCGCTCGGCGCGGACGGCATCAACATGGGTTCGCGTTTCATGTGCACGGTCGAGTCGCCGATACATCAGAACGTCAAGGAAGCGATTGTCGCGGGCAGCGAACTCGACACCGAGCTGATCTTCCGGCAACTGCGCAACACGGGGCGCGTCGCCAGCAACGCAGTGTCACGTGAGGTCGTCGAAATACTCAATCAGGGAGGTCAATTCGAGGACATCGCCCATCTGGTCGCCGGGAAACGCGGGGTGAAGGTCTACGAGACAGGCGATCTCGATGCCGGGATCTGGTGGGTCGGTACGGCGATGGGTTTGATCGAGGACATCCCGACAGCCGGCGAGCTCGTTTCACGTATTGTCGCCGAGGCTGAGGAGACCATCACCAAGCGACTGGCCGGGGCGCTGCGATGACAGAACTGCCGAACGGCACTTCGGAGCTCACCGGGTGCGACGAACTCCTGGTGGCCAACGATGGTCCGGTCCGGATCGTCACGCTGAACAACCCGGACAATGCGAACGCGGTGAATAACCGGATGCACGGCGCATTCACCCGGCTGTGGTCCGCGCTCGGGGATGACCCGGATGCGCGCGCCGTCCTGCTGACGGGGACAGGCGACTTCTTCTCCGCGGGTGGCGATCTCGTCGAGTGGTTGCACACCCACGTCGAAAACCCGGTCACCCGCCGCGAGGGCATGCGCGATGCCCGTCGCATCGTGCGCGACATGGTGGATTTCCCGCTGCCGATCGTCGCGGCGGTCAACGGTCCTGCCGTCGGGTTCGGCTGCAGCATCGCCGTGCTGTGCGACATCGTATTGATGTCGGACAAAGCGTTCTTCGCCGATACGCACGTTGCCAGTGGCCTTGTCGCGGGCGACGGAGGCTCGGTGCTCTGGCCGCTGATGATGAGCCTGATGAAGGCCAAGGAGTACCTGCTCCTCGGCGAGCGCATCCGGGCAGACAAGGCGGTCGAGCTGGGGCTGGCCAATCGGGTGGTGCCGCACGAGTCGATCAAGCAGGAGGGTCTCGCGCTTGCGCATCGGCTCGCGGAGCTGCCGGCGCGCGCGGTGCAGGACACCAAACGGACCCTGAACTTACACGCCGAGCGCGCGGTGACCGCCATCCTCGACTACGGGATCGCAGCGGAGACCGAGTGTTTCACCACTCCGGAACACCGGGCTGCGATCGACAAGTTCCTCAACCGGTAGCGAGATGTCCGGCGGCAGTGCACCACTGGTGCTGCGTGAAGAAAGGGGCGTCGTCGCCCTGCTGCTGTTGAATCGCCCGACGCAGCGCAACGCCTTGCGTTATGAGTCGTGGGCCGAGTTGTCCGAGCAGCTGTCGGCCGTGACCGCCGATTCGGACGTGCGTGGCGTCGTTCTGGCCGGTACAGGCGAATTCTTCTGTGCGGGCGGTGATCTCAAGACTGGCCCGGCGCAGGGCACCGGGCCACTCGCGCCGGCAGGCCGTGTCGAGCATGCGCAGCGGGTCATGGAGCAACTCAAAGCCGTGCCGGTACCGACGGTCGCCGCGGTCGAAGGCGCAGCGGTGGGACTCGGCTGGAGCCTCGCCCTGGCGTGCGATCTCGTCGTCGCCGCATCGGACGCGTTCTTCAGCGCGCCGTTCGTTGCGCGGGCGGTTGTTCCCGACGGGGGATTGGCATGGCGGCTCACAAAGCAGGTCGGCAAGCACCGCGCGGCGTCGCTGCTGCTGCGTGGCCACCGGATGACGGCGTCCGACGCGCAACAGGCGGGACTGGTCACCGACGTCGCTGAGCCCGGCTCGGCCGTCGACCACGCCATCGCCGTCGCTGTCCAATTGGCGGAATCCGATGCGGGCGCGGTCGAAATGACCAAGCGACTGATCCATTCGGCGGAGGCAGCGCAGTTGGCGGCCTTCCACCCGCTGGAGCTGGCGATGGCGGCCGTCGCCCAGCAGCGCTCATCGGCAGCTCAGGCGCGCGGCGAATTTTCCTAGGAACCTTCCTAGGTTCGAGCAGACGCAGAAGTGCACATTCTTCGATCGGAAACGGCCTCTGTGCGTCTGCTCGCGCCGGAAGGTGACTAGCGCGGCAGCCCGAGACCGGTGGTCGAGATCAGGTCGCGCTGAATCTCGCTCGTACCGCCGCCGATCGTGTGTATGAGCGACAACAGCAGCCCCTCCGAGAAGTGGCCGTCCAACACCGCGTCCGGATCATCGGGCATCAATGCCCCTCTCGGGCCGAGGATCTGGGCGCCCAGCGCACGCAGCTCCGCGGTCAACTCGGAGTGGTACAGCTTCGACAGCGAGGGCAGCGCCGGATCGAGCGCACCGGCCGCCTGCAGGTGGGCGACCCTGTAGGACAACGCCCGCCCGACCTCGACGCGCTCGACCGCCCTGGCCAACGCGATGCGGTTCGTCGGATCGGCCAGCGGGTCATGGGCAGACCCCCGCTGTGCGTGGCACCAGTCAACGAGCTCATCGAGATAGCGCTGGGCCTGCGCAGCGCGCGTGACGTTGGAGCGTTCGGCGTCCAACAGAGCCTTGGCGACCTTCCAACCCTCGCCCTCGGTGCCGACCATGTTGGTCACAGGCACCCGGACGCCGTCGAAGAATTCCTCGGCGAATGTCGGGTATCCGGTCATCGACCTGATGGGGCGGCGAGTGATGCCCGGGCTCGACAAGTCGACGAGGAAGAACGAGATGCCCTCCTGGCGTTTCTCGGCGACCGGTGATGTCCTCGCGAGCACGAAGATCCAGTCGGCCAGCACACCGTTGCTCGTCCACGTCTTCTGACCGTCGAGGACATAGTGGTCGCCGTCGCGTCGTGCGGTCATCCGCAGTGCGGCCAGGTCGGATCCGGCCTCGGGTTCGGAGTAGCCCTGCGCCCACATCCGCTCCGAGCGCGCGATCAAGGGCAAGTGCTCCTGCTGTTGTTCGGGGGTGCCGAACCGAAACAGCACGGGCGCCAACATGTTCACGCCGTTGGTGTTGACCAGCGGTGCGCCCGCGTAGGCCAGTTCCTCACGGATGACCACCTGCTCGACGACGCCGAGGCCGGCGCCTTCGAACTTCGCGGGCCAGTGCGGAACGAACCACCCCTGCGCGTGCAGGTCGCGGCAGAACGCCACGGCGCGTTCGTGTGCGTCGCGCGGCAGGTAGTCGGGGTTGGCCGCGGTGCGCCGAAACTCGTCGGGCAGGTTGTCGGACAACCAGTTACGGACGCGCGCGCGCAGCTCTTCGACGTGCTCGCCGCCGCCGAACCGGACGATCGGCCGCAGGGGCACGTCAGACCCGGTCGGCGGGTTTGGCCGCCTTCTTCATCAGCTCCCGCATGTACTCTTGGAACTCCTTCGATCCGGTGACCACGGCCTGCAGATCGTTACTGGCCTGTTGATGGGTGCGGAACCCCATGGTCTCCCAGGCGCGCAGGATGCCGGCCTTGGTGGCCTGCAATGTGATCAACGGCGCCTTGGCGATCTTCGCGGCGAGTTTCTCGACTTCGGCCTCCAGTTGGTCGGCGGGCACCACCCGGTTCACCAGACCGAATTCCAGCGCCTGGTCCGCCGAAATCTTCTGCGCCGTATACAGGTACTCGGCGGCGCGCTTGTAGTTCATGAACACCCACGGCTCGAACATCGTCTCCGAGCCGGGCAGACCGAAGCCGGGCACGAGTGGCATCTGGAACCACGCGTCGTCGGAACATATGGTGATCTCCGGGATCAATGCCCAGGTGGTTCCGCCGCCGATCGCGTAGCCGTGCACCTGCGCGATGACCGGCTTCGGGAACTCCCACAGCTTCAGCACCGGCCACAGGAACAGCTGCGCGGCCGACCGCCAGACCTTGCCCGAGGCGTCGATTTCGGCCTTGAACTCCGGATAACTGCCGTCCGGCACATGGCCGGAGCAGAACCCCTTACCGTTGGCCTTGATGATGACGACCTTGATGTCGTAGTCGTACTGCGCGTCGTCGAGGGCTTCGTTGACGCTGTGCACCATCTCGGAGGTTTGGGCGTTGGCACGTTCGGGGTTGTTCAAGATGATCCGGGCGATCGGACCGTCCTTCTCGTAGATGACATGGTCCAGCGTTCGCGTTTCCAACCTGCCCGTCCTCCTCGACCTTTCTGTACTGTACAGAATGACGCAGAGTGTACCATTGTCTAGCGGTTGCCCCTTAGGAAAGGACCTGCCGATGGTGACAGCGGAGCTGCGCTGGGATCCGTTCGACCGCACCCTGCACAAGGATCCCTACGAGGTGTGGCGACGGCTGCGTGACGAGGCTCCCGTCTACTACAACGAGCAGTACGACTTCTACGCCCTGAGCCGGTTCGACGACGTGCTGGCGGCCTCCCTGGACACCGAGACGTTCTCGTCCGAGCACGGCATCACGCTGGATGCGATCACGCCCGAACCATGGTCGCCGCCGAAGGCGATGATCATGATGGATCCGCCAGACCATACGGCTATGCGAAAAATGGTTAACCGCACCTTCTTTCGTAGCAAGATCGCCGAGCTCGAGGACCGGGTGCGCATCCTATGCCGCGGATATCTGGACCCCCATGTCGGCAGCGGGGGATTCGACTACGTCCGTGACTTTTCCATGAAGCTACCGGTCATGGTGATCAGTTCGCTGTTGGGCTTCCCGGAAGAAGACCATGACAATCTGCGCGAGTGGACGGATTTACAGCTCCACCGCGAGGAGGGCGCCGCGGAGCTCAGCGAGTTGGGCCAACAGGCCAACGAGAAGCTCTTCGGGTATTACAAAGAACAAATTCAGAAGCGCCGTGTGAACGGCACCAGCGATATCGTCAGCAACCTGATGGATTCCGACCTGGTGCAGCCTGGCCGAGAGACTCGTCGTCTCGACGACGGCGAAGTACTGTTCTTCATCGCGCTCATCAACGTCGCGGGCAACGAGACCGTCGCGCGACTGCTCGGCTGGACGGCGTTGACACTGGCGCGCTTTCCGGACGAACGCGCCAAGCTCGTCGAGAACCCCGGCCTCATCGGCGGCGCGGTCGAGGAACTGCTGCGCTACGAGGCGCCGTCCCCGGTGCAGGGCCGTTTCACTGTGCGGGACGCGGAATACCACGGCGCGGTTATCCCGGCGGGTTCCAAGGTCGCGTTGTTGACCGGATCAGCCGGTCGCGACGAGCGACAGTACCCGAACCCCGACGTCTTCGACGTCAACCGAACCGGCATCCGGCACGTCAGCTTCGGTCACGGGGCCCACTTCTGCCTCGGCGCTGCGCTCGCGCGGCTCGAGGCCAGGGTCGCGATCGAAGAAACCTTGGCGAGGTTCCCGACGTGGCACGTCGACGAGGACGCCGTCGAATATGTTCACACCAACTCGGTGCGCGGTCCGGCGAGCGTACCGATCTCGCTGTGAGCACCACTGGGTTGACGACGCGCACCGAAGATGGGGTGCGCTGGCTGGTGCTGGACCGGCCGGACATGGGCAACTCGGTGACGCGGGCGATACAGCGCGACCTCATCGACAACCTCGTGCGAGCATCGTCGGACCACGAGATCCGTGCCGTCGTGCTGACGGCGGCGGGGACCAAGCACTTCTGTACCGGTCCCAACTTGCGGGACCCAGAGATGCGGCCAAGCCAGGATCGCACCGCCGGAGACGCCGCACGGATTCTGCGCAACGGCTCGCAGGCGGTGGTGTCGGCCATCCTGGACTGTGAGAAGCCGGTGATCTGCGGTCTGAACGGAACTGCCGCCGGTGTCGGTGCGAGCATGGTGCTGGCGTGCGATCTGATTGTCGCCGCCGAAAGTGCCCGGCTCATCGAGCTTTTCGTCCGCCGCGGACTCGCCCCCGACGGTGGCGCCGCGTACCTGCTGGCGCGCAAGGCGCCGTTCAACATCGCCAAGGAACTGCTGATGTTCGGTGAGGAGATCACGGCGGGGGAGGCGCATCGCATCGGGCTGGTCAACAAAGTCGTCGCCGACGAACTACTCACCGACGAAGTGACCGCGTGGGCCAACCGCCTGGCACGCGGTGCGACGCGCGGCATCGCCGCCGCCAAGGCGATGCTCAACCAAGCCCTTGACGTGGACCGTGCCTCGGCGTTTCACACCGAGGCGCTGCTGGTCGATCAGGTGGCGGGTACGGACGACGTCGCGGAAGGCATCGCGGCCTTCATGGAGAAGCGCGACCCGCAGTTCCGCGGACGGTAGCGGCGATGGCAGGCGCGCGGAACACTCCCGGTGTCATCGGCCCGTTCGTGCACGCGATTCGGATGAATGTCGAAGCGGCAGTGCAGGCCCGCGTCCGCGGTTATCGAGGGTGGACGGGTGCCGTCAACACCGAATTCGATCCGATGGACCCTGCCACGGCGTCCGACCCGTTCGGGGCATACCGAGAACTTCACCGCAGCGGACGCGTCCACTACAACCCCCGCCGCGCCAACTTCATATTGAGCCGACTCGAGGATGTCAGGGCCGCGCTGCGCGACACCGATCAGGTGACGAGCTCCGAAGGGGTCACCCGGCTGAAGTTCTCGGCGCCGCTCGCGGTGCTCACTGACGGAGACGAACATGCGCGGCTGCGCAAGCAGGTCCAGCCGGGGTTCAGCAAGGGCGCGATGGGCAGCTGGAAGGGGATGACCGAGAAGCTGGCCACCGAACTGATCACCGACGTGCTGGATAACCCCGGCTGTGATGTGGTGCAGCGTCTTGCGATTCCGATGCCCATCCGGATGATCGCCCAAATCCTCGGAGTGCCGGAGTGCGACGTCGATGATTTCCGGCGATGGTCGGAGGCCGGTGTGCGGATCATGGACTTCTCGCCGACCCCACAGGGCGTCATCGATGCGGGGAAGTCGATGGTGGCCATGGCCGCACTGCGCCGCTATTTCTTGAGCCAATTCGCCCACGGTGGGCTCAAGGGCTCAGGCACCGTCGTGGGTCGGCTGCTCGAACACAACAGCGACGGCACCCTGACCGACGAGCAACTGTTCCTCATCGCCATCGGAATGAGGTCGGGGTCGGCGCGAATCATGTCGTACTGGTCGGGGTTGCGCGCCAGCGTGTCGAACATGCCGCCGAGCAGGTTGGTGGTTGTCTCGTTGCCCGCGATCAGCAGGTGGATGGCGATGAGGAACAGTTGCTCGTCGGTCAGGGTGCCGTCGCTGTTGTGTTCGAGCAGCCGACCCACGACGGTGC
>NZ_LZJE01000137.1:0-1146 GCF_001666865.1 Mycobacterium sp. E136 | reverse complement strand
CCCCGACCAGATCCAGGTCGGGCCTGCTCCGGATCGCATCGATCGCGATCGACCCGACGCCGCCCGTCCCCCAGACCACGGTTCTCAGCGGTGTTTTCACGATTCCTCCGTTGCTGCGATTGACCCCGTCACCAGTGCGGCGCGCTCGAGATACTCGCGACCGATTCGTCGCCCTGCCGTCTCCCACACATCTGCACAGCGACCGAGTACAGCTCGGTCGTCGGCGCTCCCTCGGCGGGCGCCCGGATGTCGAACCGGAGCGTGAACATCAGCACCGCGACAAGGCCGGGGTATTCACGACGACCGACTCTAACCTAATCTTTGTTCTGGTTACCATTAATAGTGGATGCTATTCTCAGCGCTGGCTTTGTCGCCACACCGGGCTCCCGGAGGAGGATCGATGACCGGAGGTAAGCACCGCGTCGTGGTCTGGTCGACCGGCGGAATCGGCTCCATCGCGATCGATGCGATCCGGAGCAGGCCCGACCTCGAACTGGTCGGGGCGTGGGTGCACTCCGAGGAGAAGGACGGCAAGGACGCGGGGGTGCTGGCGGGCGGTGATCCGATCGGGCTGGCGGCCACCAATGACGCCGATGCGTTGATCACGCTGCGACCGGACTGCGTGGTGTACGCCGCGAGCGGGCCGGAACGCGACGCCGCGGCGGTGCCCGACTACCTGAAGCTCCTGGAAGCCGGGATCAACGTCGTGTCGACGTCGTCGACGACGCTGATCTATCCGCCCGCCTATTACTCGCCCGAATGGCGCAACCAGATGGAGCAGGCGGCGAAGAAGGGGAGTGCATCCTTTTACGCCTCCGGGATCTTCCCCGGTTTCGGCTCCGACCAGCTGGCGTTGGTGCTCGCCACGCAGTCGAAGCGGATCCAGCGTCTGACCGTCACCGAGGTCGCGCTCAACGATCACTACCCGGTGGCCGACGTGATGATGAACGGCATGGGCTTTGGTCGTCCCCTGGATTTCGAACCGCTGCTGAAGACGCCTGGGTTCATCGAAATGGCTTGGCGGGCACCGATTCATCTGATGGCCGCCGGTCTCGGCGTGGAGGTCGAGGAGGTCCGCGGCACCCTCGACCGCCGCGTCACGGACCGCGACATCGAGGTGGCGTTCGGCACTATCGAGGCGGGGAC
>NZ_LZJE01000136.1:0-578 GCF_001666865.1 Mycobacterium sp. E136 | reverse complement strand
AGGCCTGCTTTCCTGGATTGGCGGAGGAGTGGGCGGATCTCGACGGCCAGCGGCCTTTCGTCGGAGCGCTGACGATGAACCAGCCGACCGATACCGATCAGGAGGTTGCGTCGTGGATCGGCGCAGGCAGGCCACCGATTTTCTTCGGCTTCGGCAGCATCCCCGTCGACTTGGTCGAGTCTGCTGACAGCGTGTTCGCCATGATCACGGATGCGTGCGTGGAGCTGGGTGAGCGGGCGCTGATCTGCTCTGGATGGAGCGGCTTCAGCGAGATGCAGTCCGAGAGCGTCAAGGTTGCTTCCGCGATGAATCATGCGGCGGTTTTCCCGGCCTGCCGTGCGGTCGTTCACCACGGTGGCTCAGGGACCACGGCCGCGGGCTTGCGTGCCGGAGTTCCGACGCTGATTCTTTCGACGTGGCCTGAGCAGGCGCGCTGGGGCGCTCTGGTGAAGCGCCTGAGAGTCGGTGCAGCACGGCCCTTCGCGGACATCAGCCGCAAATCATTGGTTGAGGATTTGCGGACAATCGTCGCGCCGGAATACGTCACCCGAGCCCGCGAGATCGCTGCCCAGATGACC
>NZ_LZJE01000135.1:0-11482 GCF_001666865.1 Mycobacterium sp. E136 | reverse complement strand
CGACGCCGGCGACCGCCAGTTCGGTCCCCGTTAAAGGCGCGCGGCGACCTCCCGCAACTCGTCCTGAACGCGTCGTGCCCGTTCCCGCGCGGCCGCCAGGTCGGTCACCTGACCGCAGCGAACCTCGATGTAGGACTTGACTTTTGGCTCGGTACCCGAGGGACGCACCACGACGCGTACGGAGACATCGTCGCCGCCGCCGGTCATGATCAACGCGTCGGTGCCGTCCTCAGGCAGCAGGTCGGTGACGGTCACGTGGTATCCGGCGAGGCTCTCGGGCGGCGTCTCGCGCAGGCGGGTCATCACCGCGGCGGTTTCGTGGGCGTTCTCGACGGGTCGCGAGACCGCGGTCGTGGTGTGCACACCGTGGCGGCGGGCCAGGTCGTCGAGCGCGTCGAGCAGCGTGTGCCCGCGGTCGCGCAACGCGACGATCAGATCGCAGATCAGCACCGCGGCGCTGATGCCGTCCTTGTCCCGGACGGCGGAGGGATCGACACAGTGTCCGATCGCCTCTTCGTAGGCGTACACCAGCGTGCAGCCGGACAGGTCGTCGTCGGCTCGTGCCAACCACTTGAAGCCCGTCGGCGTCTCGACGTGCCGCGCGCCGTGTTCGCGCGCGATCGCCGAGAGCATGCGCGACGACACCAGCGTGCTGGCCACCACGGTGGTCTCCATGACCGGCCCCGGTTCGACCTGCGACAGGATGTAATCCCCGAGGAGCCAACCGGTTTCGTCGCCCGAGAGCATGCGCCACCCGTCGGGCGTGGGAACGCCGACCGCGCATCGGTCGGCGTCCGGATCCAGCGCGATGGCGACGTCGGCGTCGACGTCGGCGGCCAATCTCAGCACCGCTTCGACCGCCTCGGGTTCTTCGGGGTTGGCGGTGCTGACCGTGGGGAAGTCGGCGTCGGGCGCGAACTGGTCGTCCACGACGTGCACGTCCTCGAGGCCGGCGCGCACGAACGCGTCGAGCGCGAACTCGCCACCCACGCCGTGTAGTGGGGTGAACGCGATGCGCACCGAACCGTGGGTGTGGCGGATGGTCGCGGCGCGCTCGACATAGCGCTGCACCTCGTCGACGCCGCCGGGCGTGACGGCGGCGCGGGGGATCTCGTCGGCGTGCGGCGCTTCGGCCATCGCCGCCTCGATCTCGCGGTCGGTTGGTGACGCGATCGGGTATCCGCCGCCGAAGAACACCTTGAAGCCGTTGTCGGACGGCGGGTTGTGTGAGGCGGTGATCTGGATGCCCGCCGCCGCGGGACGATGGCGCACCGTGAACGCCAGAACGGGGGTGGGCACGGCCGCGAAGAACAGGGTGACAGGAAAGCCTTGGGCCGCAAGAACTTCGGCGGCGGCCAGCGCGAAGTCGTCGGAACCGTGCCGGGCGTCGCGCCCGACGATGACGTCCTGGCCGGCCAGGCCGCGGTCCTTGAGCACCTTGGCCACCGCCCAGGTGGCCCGCAGCACGACTGCGAGGTTCATCCCGCTCGGTCCGCCGCGCAACGGCCCCCGCAGACCCGCGGTGCCGAATGTCAACGGGTGGGCGAACCGCTGCTCGAGCTCTTCTTCGGAACACTCCGACAACTCGGCGGCGGTCTTGGGATCCGGGTCGTGCGAGATCCACTCCTGCGCGGTACTCGTGGTCGGCGACGCAGTCATGGGCGTAGTGTGCCCAATTTCACGGCGGCATATTCCGGCTTCTCGCGCGCGGTCAGAGGCGCGCGATGACCGCCGCGAGCATGGCTCCCATCCGCATCGCCGACTGACGGCCCGCCTCCAGCACCTCTTCGTGATTCAGCGGTTGCCCGGTCATGCCCGCCGCGAGGTTGGTCACCAGCGACACGCCCAGCACCTCGGCGCCCGCCTCGCGCGCGGCGATGGTTTCGTGCACGGTCGACATGCCGACGAGGTCGGCGCCCAGCGTGCGCAGCATCCGGATCTCGGCGGGCGTCTCGTACTGCGGTCCCGGCAGCCCGGCGTAGACGCCGTCGGAAAGCGTCGGGTCGATCTCCCTTGCCAGCTCGCGCAGCCGCGGTGCGTACGCGTCGACCATGTCCACGAACCGGGGTCCCACCAGCGGCGAACGGCCGGTGAGGTTGAGGTGGTCGCTGATCAGCACCGGCTGGCCGACCGTGAAGTCCTCGCGCAGGCCGCCCGCGGCGTTGGTCAGCACGACCGTGTGCACGCCGCCGACGCATGCGGTGCGCACCGGGTGCACGATGTGGCGCAGGTCGTGGCCCTCGTAGGGATGGATGCGGCCGACGAACACCAGCACCCGGTGATCGGCGATGCGCATCGACATCACCTGGCCGTCGTGGCCTTCCGCGGCCGGCGGTGTGAACCCCGGCAGCTCCGCGACCGGCACCACCGCGACCGGATCGCCCAGTCGTTGCACCGCAGGAGCCCAGCCCGAACCGAGCACCACGGCGACGTCGTGGCGGTCGACGCCGGTGCGCTCGCCGAGGGCGGCCGCGGCTTCGGCGGCCAGTGCCTGCGCATCGGTCACAGTCGGCGAGCTTATCTGTCGGAACCGGCGCCCGGCCCCGATGAGATGGCGCAGTGAGATACTGCCAAGATGCCAGCACTCATCGCGTCGGACGTCGTCGAGGACGCCGTCCACCGGCGCCGTGACGACCTGGTCGAACTCTCGCACTCGATCCACGCCGAGCCCGAGCTCGCGTTTGCCGAACACCGCAGCTGCGCCAAGACGCAAACGCTTGTCGCCGAGTACGGATTCACGGTGACGAAGGCCCCCGCGGGGCTCGAGACCGCGTTTCGCGCCGACTACGGCAGCGGCCCCCTCGTCATCGGCGTCTGCGCCGAGTACGACGCGCTACCCGGCATCGGTCACGCCTGCGGGCACAACATCATCGCGGCCTCGGCCGTCGGCACCGCCCTGGCGTTGGCGGACGTGGCCGATGAACTGGGTTTGACGGTGGTGCTTCTCGGGACCCCGGCCGAGGAGGCGGGTGGCGGTAAGGTGCTGCTGCTGAACGCCGGGACCTTCGACGACATCGCCGCGTCGGTGATGCTGCACCCCGGCCCGCTCGACATCGCCGCCGCGCGCTCGCTCGCGCTGTCGCAGGTCGCGGTCCGGTACACGGGCAGGGAAGCGCACGCCGCCGTGGCTCCCTACCTCGGCCTCAACGCCGTCGACGCGATCACCGTCGCGCAGGTGGCGATCGGGTTGCTGCGCCAGCAGATGGCGCCGGGTCAGATGGCACACGGCATCGTCACCGACGGCGGTCAGGCTACCAACGTCATCCCCGCGCACGCCGAGATGCAGTACACGATGCGGGCCAACGACGCGGCCTCGCTGTGCGAACTCGAACAGCGGATGGCCGACTGCTTCCTGGCCGGTGCGGTGGCCACCGGCTGCAGTCACGAGGTCGCCGAGACCGAACCGAGCTACCACGAACTGACCCCGGACACCTGGCTGGCCGACACCTTCCGCGAGGAGATGCGGCGGGTGGGCCGCGAACCGGTGTCATCCGAGCTGGAGGCGGCGTTGCCGCTGGGCTCCACGGACATGGGCAACGTCACGCAGACGATGCCCGGTATCCATCCGATCGTCGGCATCGACGCGGGCGGCGCCTCGGTGCATCAGCCCGCGTTCGCCGAGGCCGCCGCGGGCCCGAGCGCGGACAAGGCGGTGGTCGAGGGTGCGGTCATGCTGGCCCGCACGGTCGTTCGCCTGGCGCAGACGCCGCAGGAGCGCGACCGGGTGCTGGAGCTGCAGGCGAGGCGGGCGTCATGAGCGTGCTGCCCCACGCCGCCGCGCGGTGGCTCTCGGCCCACTTCGACGACCTCGTCGAGTGGCGCCGCCACATCCACATGCATCCGGAGTTGGGGCGCCAGGAGTTCGCGACCACGCAGTTCGTGGCGTCGCGACTGGCCGATGCGGGCTTGAACCCGAAGGTGCTCCCGGGCGGCACCGGGTTGACGTGTGACTTCGGCCCCGAGCACGGACCGCGGATCGCGCTGCGCGCCGACATGGACGCGCTGCCGATGGCCGACCGGACCGGCGCGGCGTACGCGTCGCTGGTCCCCAACGTCTCGCACGCCTGCGGGCACGACGCGCACACCGCGATCCTGCTGGGCGCCGCGCTGGCGATGGCGTCGGTGCCGGAGCTTCCCGTCGGGGTGCGGCTGATCTTCCAGGCCGCCGAGGAGTTGATGCCGGGCGGCGCGATCGACGCGATTGCCGCGGGCGCGCTGACCGGTGTGTCGCGAATCTTCGCGCTGCACTGCGATCCTCGGCTGGCGGTCGGCAAGGTCGCGATGCGGCCCGGGCCGATCACCTCGGCGGCCGATCAGCTCGAAGTGGCGTTGCATTCGCCGGGCGGGCACACCTCGCGACCGCATCTCACCGGTGACCTGGTGTACGGGCTCGGCACGTTGATCACCGGGGTGCCCGGTGTGCTGTCGCGCCGCATCGATCCGCGTAACAGCACCGTGATGGTGTGGGGTGCGGTGAACGCGGGCGTCGCCGCGAACGCGATCCCGCAGAGCGGAACGCTGGCCGGCACCATCCGCACCGCCAGCCGCGACACCTGGGAGACGCTCGAGTCGATTGTGCGCGAGGTGATCTCGTCGCTGTTGGCGCCGCTGCACATCGAGCACACCGTGCAGTACCGCCGCGGGGTTCCGCCGGTGGTCAACGAGGAGATCTCGACGCGCATCCTCACCCACGCGATCGAGGCGATCGGCCCGGACGTGCTGGCCGACACCCGTCAGTCCGGCGGCGGCGAGGACTTCTCCTGGTATCTGGAGGAGGTGCCAGGCGCCATGGCACGGTTGGGCGTGTGGACGGGCCGCGGGCCCCAGTTGGATTTGCACCAGCCGACTTTCGATCTCGACGAGCGCGCGCTCGCGGTCGGGGTGCGGGTCCTGGTCAACATCATCGACCAGGCCGCCGCTTTTTAGGTTCCGCGGCGGGGAGTCAAGACCCCGGCCCGATGTTGAGCGCGGGGCGGGTGCGCAGATCGTGCACGTACTCCGCTGGCGCGCCCGCGATCTCAGCGGCGTCGGCCATCACACCGAGGTAGCGCGCCGACGGCAGGCCGCCCTCCCACGCGTCGACCACGTACAACCAGGCCAGCACCGGTTCGAAATCGGTGTCCGACGAGATGCGGTGCACCCGGCAGCGGATCTTCTTGTGGAACCCGAGCTCCGAACCTTCCCAACGGTCCAGGTTGGCCTCGTCGTCCTTGGTCATGTCGTAGAGCACCACGAAGACCTTCGACGTCGGATCCTCGACGACGGTCGCGAGCGCACCCTCCCAGCCGATGTCCTCCCCGCCGAACGTCAGGCGCCAGCCGTGCAGCCAGCCCGTTCCTGCCATCGGTGAATGAGGGGCGCGCTGCAACATCTGCTCCGGATGCATGTTCGATCCGTAGGCGGCGTAGAGCGGCACCAGGAAAGACTAAGCGTTAGCGCGCCGCGTGGGCGATCAACCTCCCGCTTCGTTAGGTTGGGGGCGTGGCAACCCGCATCGTGATCATCGGCGGCGGGCCCGCCGGCTATGAGGCCGCACTGGTCGCCGCGACCCGCGGACCCGAGGTTGCCGAGGTCACCGTCGTCGACGCCGACGGCATCGGCGGGGCCTGCGTGCTGTGGGACTGCGTGCCGTCCAAGACCTTCATCGCCTCGACGGGCGTGCGCACCGAGCTGCGCCGCGCCCCCGACCTCGGATACGCGCTGGAGTTCTCCGACGCCGAGATCTCGCTGTCCAAGATCAACGAGCGGGTCAAGACGCTGGCCGCCGCGCAGTCGGCCGACATCGCCGAACGGCTGCGCAACGACGGCGTCACCCTCATCGCAGGCCGCGGCGAACTGGTCGACGACATGCCGGGGATGGCCACCCACACGGTCAAGGTGACCGAGCACGACGGCACCGTCAGCACGCTGAAGGCCGACGTCGTGCTGATCGCCACCGGGGCGAGCCCCCGCGTTCTGCCCGGCGCCGAACCCGACGGCGAACGCATCCTGAACTGGCGCCAGCTCTACGACCTCAAGGAGCTGCCCGAGCATCTGATCGTCGTCGGCTCCGGTGTCACCGGCGCGGAGTTCGTCAACGCCTACACCGAGCTCGGGGTGAAGGTGACCGTCGTGGCCAGCCGCGACCAGATCCTGCCGCACGAGGACTCCGACGCCGCCGGCGTACTCGAGGACGCGCTGAGCGATCGCGGTGTGACCTTGGTCAAGAACGCGCGCGCTCAGTCGGTCAAGCGCAACGGGTCCGGTGTGCTGGTCGCCATGACCGACGGCCGCACCGTCGAGGGCAGCCACGCGTTGATGACGGTCGGTTCGGTGCCCAACACCAGCAATCTGGGCCTGGAACGGGTCGGCATCGAGCTGGGCAAGGGCGACTATCTGAAGGTCGACCGGGTCTCGCGCACCGGCGTGCCGGGCATCTACGCCGCCGGTGACTGCACCGGGCTGATGCTGTTGGCCTCGGTGGCCGCCATGCAGGGCCGCATCGCGATGTACCACGTGCTGGGCGAGGGACTCGAACCGATCCGGTTGCGCACCGTCGCCGCGGCCGTGTTCACCCGGCCCGAGATCGCCGCGGTCGGGGTGCCGCAGTCGAAGATCGACGACGGTTCGGTGGCCGCGCGGACGATCACGCTGCCGCTCAACACCAACGCCCGAGCCAAGATGTCGAGCCTGCGGCGCGGTTTCGTCAAGATCTTCTGTCGACCGGCGACCGGGGTGGTGATCGGCGGCGTCGTGGTCGCGCCGATCGCATCGGAGCTGATCATGCCGATCGCCCTGGCGGTGCAGAACGGCAACGACGTCGAGGACCTGGCGCAGACGTTCTCGGTGTATCCGTCGCTGTCGGGGTCGATCACCGAAGCTGGCCGGCGCCTGATGGCGCACGACGATCTGGACTAGTTCCACGTAGCCTGGGATGCGCGACCGTACCGACGAGTAACTAGGAGCCATTCCCGTGAGTGACCCGATCCCGGCGAACGGGCAGACGCTTCTGGGTCCCCAGCAGCGGGCGGAGGCCTGGGAGCGGCTCGGCAATGAGCAGTTCGACGTCGTGGTGATCGGCGGGGGAGTCGTCGGCGCGGGCGCCGCCCTGGACGCGGCGACGCGAGGGTTGAAGGTTGCGCTGGTCGAGGCGCGGGATTTCGCGTCGGGCACCTCGAGCCGGTCATCGAAGATGTTCCACGGCGGGTTGCGTTACCTCGAGCAGCTGGAGTTCGGCTTGGTGCGCGAAGCGCTGCACGAGCGGGAGCTGTCGCTCACGACGTTGGCACCGCATCTGGTCAAACCGCTGCCGTTCCTGTTCCCGCTGACCAACCGGTGGTGGGAGCGGCCGTACGTGGCAGCCGGCATCTTCCTCTACGACCAGCTGGGCGGCGCGAAATCGGTTCCGGCGCAGAAGCATTTGACCAAATCGGGAGCGCTGCGGCTGGCGCCGGGTCTCAAGCGGTCGTCGCTGATCGGCGGCATCCGGTATTTCGACACCGTGGTCGACGACGCGCGGCACACCATGACGGTGGCCCGCACGGCCGCGCACTACGGCGCCGTGGTGCGGACGTCGACGCAGGTGGTCGCGTTGCTTCGGGAAGGTGACCGGGTCACCGGGGTGGAGGTCCGCGACTCCGAGAACGGCGCGGTCACCGAGGTGCACGGGCACGTCGTCGTGAACGCCACCGGCGTCTGGACCGACGAGATCCAGGCCCTGTCCAAGCAGCGTGGGCGATTTCGGGTGCGCGCTTCCAAGGGTGTGCACATCGTGGTGCCGCGCGACCGGATCGTCAGCGAGGTGGCGATCATCCTGCGCACCGAGAAATCGGTGCTGTTCGTGATCCCGTGGGGGACGCACTGGATCATCGGGACCACCGACACCGACTGGAATCTCGACCTGGCGCATCCGGCGGCCACCAAGGCCGACATCGACTACATCCTCCAGACGGTCAACACGGTGCTGGCGACGCCCCTCACGCACGACGACATCGACGGCGTGTACGCCGGGCTGCGGCCGCTGCTGGCGGGCGAGAGCGAGGAGACCTCGAAGCTGTCGCGCGAGCATGCCGTCGCGGTTCCCGCCCCGGGCCTGGTCGCGATCGCCGGCGGCAAGTACACGACGTACCGGGTGATGGCCGAGGACGCCATCGATGCCGCGGCCGAGTACATCCCGGCGCGGGTCGCACGGTCGATCACCGAGAAGGTCCCGCTGATGGGAGCCGACGGATACTTCGCGCTGATCAACCAGACCGAAAGCGTCGGAAAACATTACGACCTACACCCGTACCGGGTGCGCCACCTGCTGGACCGGTACGGCTCGCTGATCGGCGAGGTGCTGCAGATGGCCAGCGAACAGGCCGCAGTCCGGCCCGACCTTCTCGAGCCGATCACCGAGGCGCCGGTGTATCTGAAGGTCGAGGCGTGGTACGCCGCGGCCGCCGAGGGCGCGTTGCACCTCGAGGACATCCTCGCGCGGCGGATGAGGATCTCGATCGAGTACCCGCACCGCGGGGTGGACTGCGCGCGCGAGGTCGCCGAAGTCGTTGCGCCAGTGCTGGGCTGGAGCGACGAGGACATCGACCGCGAGGTCAAGACGTATCTGGCGCGGGTGGACGCGGAGATCCGTTCGCAGCAGGAACCCGACGACGAATCGGCCGACGCGCTGCGCGCGGCGGCGCCGGAAGCGCGCGCCGAGATCCTCGAACCGGTGCCGCTCAATTGAGGCGGGTGGCGCCGCTACCCGTGCGGGACGGACTGGGACCGGCGCGGGTGCGGTTGCGCGGCGGTGCGGTGCTGGTCGAACTGGCGGACCGGTTCGGTGACGAGGCCGCGGCCAAGGTGCTCGCCGGCGAGGTGGTGACCGCAGACGGCGAGGTCGTCACCGCCGGGACCGTGCTGCCGCCGGGAGCGTTCGTCTACCTGTACCGCGAACTGCGCGAAGAGATTCCGGTGCCGTTCGACATCCCCGTGCTGCACCGCGACGACGACATCGTGATCGTCGACAAACCGCACTTCATCGCGACGATGCCGCGGGGGCGCCACGTCGCGCAGACGGCGTTGGTGCGGCTGCGCCGGGAACTGGACCTGCCGGAGTTGTCGCCCGCGCATCGCCTGGACCGGTTGACCGCCGGCGTGCTGCTGTTCACGACGCGTCGCGACCTGCGCGGGCCCTATCAGATGATGTTCGCCCACGGCGGGGTACACAAGACGTACCTCGCGAGGGCGGGCGTCGATCCGGAGTTGGCGTTTCCCGTCACCCTGCGCAGCCGGATCGTCAAGCGACGCGGACAGTTACAGGCGGTCGAGGAGCCCGGCGAGCCGAACGCCGAGACCGTCGTCGAGCATCGTGGCGACGGGCTGTACCGGTTGACACCGCGAACGGGGCGAACGCATCAGCTGCGGGTGCACATGACCTCGCTGGGTCTGCCGATCGCGAACGACCCGCTGTATCCGGACGTGATCGACGTCGCGCCGGACGACTTCTCGCGTCCGTTGCAGCTTCTGGCGCACCGCCTCGAGTTCACCGATCCGGTCAGCGGGCGTCAGCGCGAGTTCGTCAGCTTGCGCACGTTGTGACTCACCGCCGCTGCTCGACCGGTTCGTTCACCTGCGCCCCCGTCGCGATCACCGCGCGGTTGCGTTCGGCGACCGTGCGCATCGACACCTTGACCAGCCAGCGGTCGTAGGTCATGAACCCGTTGACCTCGTTCTCGACGTCGGTGGTCTGGGTGTAAATGGCGCCGGACAGGCCGCCCTTGCGGATCTCGTCTTCGAGGTCGCGGCTCACCTGGACGTAGCGGTCGGTCAATCGCGCTCGGCTGTCGGTCATCTCGTAGGCCTGCGGTTTGCCGGGCCAGCGGTTGCCCTCGGGAACCAACCCGAGCCCGCCGTACTCGCCGTCGACGACGACGCGGTGCTCGAGCGGGATAGGACGGTTGCCGAGCATCGTGCGCTCGTCGTGCGGGGTCGCGGGGTTGTCGTGCAGAACCGGGCGCCCGGGACCGACGTAGGTGTGGTCGTCGTACACATCGCCGGCCCTGCTGTCGGGCCTCGACTTGCAGCAGTTCACCCCGCTGTTGGCATTCACCATCCGGGTCGGATCGGCCGCCTTGGCCACACCCGCGATCCTCGCGGTGTCGAACTCACCCCACCCCTCGTTGAACGGAACCCAGCCGACGATCGAAGTGACGCTTCGCAACTGGTCGATCATCTCGACGAGCTCACGCTCGAAGTTGGCCTTCGCCGCGGGCGAAGGTTCGGGCGCCGGGCCGACCGGAATGTCGAGCGAGACGTCGAGCGACGGCATGTCCTGCCACACCATCAGCCCGAGCTTGTCCGTCCAGTAGTACCAGCGCGCCGGTTCGACCTTCGCGTGCTTGCGGACGAAGTTCATGCCGAGTGCCTTGGTTCGTTCGAGGTCGAACCTCAGGGCGTCGTCGGTGGGCGCGGTGTAGATCCCGTCGGGCCAGTAGCCCTGGTCGAGCGGGCCGTGCAGGAATGTGATCTTGTCGTTCAACGCGATTCGCGGCCGGCCCTGGGGATCTCTGACCGTGGTGATCGTGCGCAGGCCGCCGTAGCTGGCGACCTCGTCGACGACCTTGCCCTCCGGCGTGACCAACCGCACCGTGAGGTCGTAGAGGTACGGATCGTCCGGCGTCCACAGCCGCGGGTCCGGTACCGGCACGCGTACGGGCTTGCCCGGTTCACCGGAACTGCGGGCCAACGTCGGACCGTCGGGCGCCGACACGATCACCTCGGCGCGTTCCTTCGTCGTTCCGGTGGAGCGCGTCGTGACGGTGAAACCCTTCAGATCCGCCGTGATGTCGAGTTTGTCGACGTGTGCGGCCCGCACCGGTTCCATCCACACCGTCTGCCAGATCCCGGAGGCGCCGGTGTAGAAGAGGCCCTCGGGATCGTTGCGCTGTTTGCCGACGGGGAACGGTGCGGCCTCGTTGCGATCCTCGGCGCGTACGACGATCTCCTGGGTGCCGGTCCAGCGCAGCGCGTCGGTGATGTCGGCGCTGAACGAGGTGAACCCACCCTCGTGGCGGGCGACGCGCTTGTTGTTGACCCACACGGTTGCGGTCTGGTCGACCGCGCCGAAATGCAGGAGTACGCGCTGGCCGCGCCAGGTGCCGGGCAGCTGAAAACTCTTGCGGTACCACATCTGATCGTCGTGACGCTGAACTCCCGAAAGCGCCGACTCCGTGGGGTAAGGCACCAGGATCTTCTCGTCGTACGCGGCGGTGGACGGGGGAGTCGCCAGGGCGGTTGCCTGCGATCGCCCGGTGTAGGCCCACACCCCGTTGAGGTTCAGCCAGCGCGCCCGCACCATCTGCGGGCGGGGATACTCCGGGAGGGCGTTGTTGGGGCCAACCAGATGGGACCACGGTGTCGACAGCGGCGGGCTCTTGCGCTGCCACGCTTCGGCCGCGTTCGCCGGCGCCGCGAAGACCGCGAACGCCGCCGCCATGGCGAGGGGTAGGGCCGTCATCCGGCT
>NZ_LZJE01000134.1:0-2872 GCF_001666865.1 Mycobacterium sp. E136 | reverse complement strand
TGGAGTGATTGGTTCAGTCATGAGTATCTCCTGTTCGGAAAACATACCTGTTCCGATGGCTCCGGAACAAGGGGGTTACCCCGAACAGGTTGCGTATGCGCATGTCAAATCGCCTGTCGGCCGAGAAAAGTTTGTATCTGTTCGTGATATGGCGATATTCCGTTGCCAACGGAATGGGCTTCTAACCCGAACAATTTCAATCACGCCGGGCTTGCGCTGGCAGTGCAGTGTCGTGCAGCTATGTCGCCGTTAGCCGCGCGTGCTGTCGGGAGATCCGACCACTGGTGTTCAGAAACTGAACACCCCCGAACTTCGGCGCGTGGCAGTCGGAGATCTGACCTCTGGTGTTCAGAAACTGAACACCCGCGGACCTCGGTCTAGGGGCCGGTCGCCTCGGTCGACGTACGGCCGACCGCTGTCGCTCTCCCGCCCTGCGGCCTGGCGGCCTCGGGCGCTCGCGACCTCCCGTCCACCGAGACACCCGCAGAACCGTGCTCGAAAGACGGGCCTTCAGGTGCAAATGCCGAACCGCCCGTCGACGGTGTGGACTCGGTGGCTGATGATGCGATGCTGGGCATCGGGGCGCCTGCTCCCCGGAGGCCCCGACGCCGCCCACAACGCACGCGGCAGCGCCGAAGCTCCTGGTCAGGAGTGCAAGCACCGTGTCCGGTTTATGCCCGTTCGTCGGACAGACTGAATACGTCAGCGCAGCTCAATGCGGCGCATACGACGCACAGACGCAGATAAACCGCAGGTCAGTGGCTATCTCGTCCGCCTGAAAAGCGGAAGGTCGCCGGTTCGATCCCGGCCCTGGCCACCAAGACGTCGTCACGTCGACGCCCCTCTCCCCGCAGCACGCGACCGGCGGCTCCGGTCTCCCGAAGCCGCCGGTTTTCCGACATCACGCCGTCGCGCTCACACGGGTTGTGGCACGTTCACCTTCTCCTCGGCGGGCACGACCTCGACCGGGGCCGGGCCGGCAGCCGGAACGGTTTCGTCCGTCCCCGCGGTCCGCCTCGCCAGGGTTGCCGACAGACCCGCAGCCAGCGCCAGGCCGGCCAGCGCCGCGACACCGGCCACCGGCGAGACCGTCCAGACCCCGTTCAACAGGAAGATCGCGGGCACCGTACATGTCGGGATCCCGAGCAGGATCAGCACCCAGCCCGTGAAGTGACCGAGGTCGAAGGACCGAACTCGGGTGATCCCGAGGCCGAGCAACACGAAGAACAGTGTCCACATGGTCGCCCAGGTGGCCCAGATGACCGCGAAGACCGGGTCGGTGCCGATGTTCTTGACGGCGTAGAACGCCGCGATCGCGGCGACGAACACGCTGTACCAACCGAACCCCTGCGGCTCCAGATCGTAGATCTGGATGAGCCCGAACCACAGATAGGTGAATCCGAACAGCAGGCTCGGCCAGGTCCCGTTCACGATGCCGGCGTCGCCGCCCGCCTGGACCAGGATCAGCGTGGGCAGTATGACCTGCGCCGACCCGACGAAAAGGTTGAGCGGGGCGGCGCTTCTGGGCTTGACGACCCCGATGGAGACGAGTCCGTTGACGAACAGAACGACGCCGACGAGCAGCAGACCGACGTTTCCCATCAGCGGCTCACCCATTCCACGAACTGGTCCGACGTGATCACCGGCGCGAAGAAGTCGTTGATGCGCTGAAAGGCCGCCGGTTCCTGGTCGGGGCGCACGGCGCCGGTCGCGTCGCCGACGATGATCGGCAGCAACCCGTGGTCGCGCGCCGCCCGGGCGTTGCCCTCGGTGCACCAGTCGAGGTGGATGCCGGTGATGACGACGACCTCGACCTTCTGCCGAATCAGCGCGCCCGGTAGGTCCGTGCCGACGAACGCGGTCTGCAGCGCCTTCTCGTAGAGCTCGTTGTCACCCGGCTCGACAAGGTCGCGCAACTCGTCGACAAGCGCGTTGTCCCAGGCGATCTGCTGCGGCGTCGCGTCGATGTGGCCGGTCCAGCTCTCATACTGGACGCGGTCGAAGTCGGTCTGCGGATAGTCCTGCCGGAACACCGAGAAGCCGATCCAGTTGAACGACACGAAGTTCGGTGCCCTGCGCGCCGCCTTGACCGTCTTCACCGTGGCCTCGAGGCTTCCGCGCAACGCGTGCCCTTCGGCGTATTGCACGCCGCCCGGCTTGTAGAGCGAATTGGATTGGCTCACGGACAGGAAGGCGGCCGGCCGGCTCAGGATCTCGCGGAAGTCGAGCTTCTGCCACTGCTTGGCCAGTGGCGGGATGGAGCCGACGTTGGTCGGCGGGAATTGCGTGCGATCGAGTTCGACCGGCTCCAGGGGAGTCGGTCGCGACGGGGCGTTGATGGTGGCGGTCAATCTCGTGACTTTCTTCTCGGGGGACGGGTGTTCGGGGCGGCGGTGAAATGTCCACGGCCGCCTGTGTTTACACGGAGGAAACGGATACGACCGAAGCGTCCCACGAGGTCAACGGCGGAGAGACACTTAGAATCGGCGCGAGTCCATCGCCTCCCGGCCGCGACATCAGGTCGGGGTTGTGCCGACCGGCCACCCTTGTCTTCTGCGGTACCTGCGCGTACCGTACATCGGTACCTCGGTGTACCAGGAAGTGGGTTCATGGCCGAAGCGACGACCGACCCGGTGCGGCTCCCGCCCGGGCCCCGGCTGCCGAAGGCGGCGGTCGGGCTTGGATTCCTCGCCGGCCGGCACCGCGCCCTGACGGCGGTCGGCCGCAGGTACGGCGGCGCGTTCAGCGTCGAACTGCCCATCTTCGGGAATGCGATCGTGATCATCGACCGGGACCTCATCAGGGAGTTGTTCACGACGAACAGCGACCTCGTGGCCCGGGCCTCGAACCTCGGTGCCGTGCTCGGACCCGG
>NZ_LZJE01000133.1:0-687 GCF_001666865.1 Mycobacterium sp. E136 | reverse complement strand
CCGTCAGGCCGCCGACCGGCACCCCTGCGGTGAGAAACGGGTAGTAGTCGGTGAATTCGCTCAGCGGCATGTCCGCCGGCCGGACCCCCGCCAGGTTGAGGAAGCCGGCCAGCGTCCGCTCGATACCGGCCGATCCCTCGGGAACCGACTGCGCGGGGATCGCGGGGTTGGGTTGGGCCGACTGGTCGCCGTCGTAGGTGAAGTAGCCGGCGTTGGGCGAGCCGAGCATGTCAAAGCCCAGATACAGTGCGATGTCGCGGAGTTCGTCCGGGGACAGTCCCTGGACGTACTTCGTCGGCCCGGCCAGCCCGTTCTCCTCCGACGCCCAGAACGCGAAGCGCACGGCGTTGGCGATCGGCGGCCCGGATCCGAGCGCCGCCGCGGTCTCGAGCAATGCCGCGATGCCGGTTCCGTCGTCGTTGATCCCCGGGCTCACCGCCGAGCTGTCGAGATGCGCGCCCGCCACCACGACGTTGCGGGCATCGCCGGTCTTGGTCTGCGCCACGACGTTTCGGGTCTTCTTCATCACCGGTTTGCGGTCGAGTACCAGTCGCACCGGTGCCGTGGTGCGCCGCAACGCGGCGTCGGCCTCGCGACCGATGACCCCGACCGGGACTGTCAGGTCCTGGTAGTAGCCGGGGGTGAACAGGCCGGCGGGGCTGCCGCTGCTGCCCGGCGAGCTGACGA
>NZ_LZJE01000132.1:0-9607 GCF_001666865.1 Mycobacterium sp. E136 | reverse complement strand
GGGTCGGCGTTGGGTCTGTGGTCGGTGGCCACGGGCGGCATCACTTCTTCGATGCTGATGCCGTCCGGCGCCGAGCCGTCGGACTTGCGGGCGAGCGCACCTTTTCCGTGGCGACTCGAGACCACGCCGTAGGGAACGCGCGGAATGGCCTGAAGCGTCTCGATTTTCAGCACGTCACCGGGCTCGGCGCCGTCGATGAACACCGGACCGGTCACCACGTGCGGACCGTCCTTGTCGAAATTGCGGGGCGTGCGGTTGTACTCGGCCGCGACGGCGATCGCGTCCTGCAGCACATCCGACTCGCCGACCCCCTTGCCGCCGAAGTACTCGACCGGATTGCGGCCCTGGTCCTCGAGGATCCCTTCGTGGGACACCGTGTCGACGGTGATCGTCTGCTCCGAGCGCATCGTCTTCACCGGTGTGGCGTGCACGGTCGGGACATAGCCCCACAGCACCTGATCGGGTACGGACTGCAGGTAATGGTCGCCCGCGATGTCACCGTGGTCGGGTTGGAGGACCTCGAAGCGGCCGGTGCCGGCCCCGGTTGCCGCGGGGTGTCGCCCGTCGTGCAGGCGGCTGCGACGGCACCGATGCCCGCGCCCGCCCCCACCGCTGCCACCGCGCGAACGAAATCGCGCCGGCCGATCCCTCTGGTGATGGTTTCGGCGGCAGCTTGTGCGAACGACTCATTCATCTAGGTGACCTCCGGGTTGTCGGTCGTCCCGAAGCTACCCACGCGGTGTTGCGTCGATGTTGCCGTCAGGTTCGAGACCGTTGACGTCGGGCACGGCCGAATCGAGCCGAAACGAATGCGGAACGTCTAGCGTCAGGTAGAGATTCAGCCTCACGCGGGAGGTGTCGAGATGCGCGGTCAGCGATTCATCGTGTCGGTGGCGAGCGCAGCGGCCGCTGCGATCATCGCGGCGTCAGGCGTCGCGCACGCCATGCCGCCCCCGCCGACGCCGGATCTGGCCAGTGCGGAGTGGACCGTGACCGACGGCTATCTGACGAAGCAGATCGGATGTACGCCGGACACACCGGGTGACCCGGTTTCAATCACGTGGGACCCGCCGGGCTTCATTCCCGGGGTGGGTGGTACGGGAATGATCCACGACGCCAATCCCGCTCTCGGCGGGCAGTTCTCGGCGATTTAGGTGCCCCACCCCGGCTTCTGGAACGTCGAGTACCAGTTCTGCTGAGCCATCTCGTAGGCTCGGTGTTTCACGTTTCAATCAGTGCGGTTACGGGCACCCGTTCGCACGACGCGACCGCATCGTGCGCCCGACGCGCAGATGTGAGTTCGAATCGCTCAAACTGCAGCGCCTGTCTGCACGACATAGGGGGATCAGCGGCATGCCGCCGGACGACGGGGAGCGTTCGACATCGGTCGTCGTCGTCGGCAATCAACGCGTGGTGTACGCGGGCATCGAGGCGTGGTTGAGGCGCAGCCGCCCGCGCACGACGGTCGTCGATCATTTCACCAGCCCGGTGGAGTTCGCTGCGACATACCGTGTCGGCTCCCCGGGCCTCGTCGTGTTGTTCGACCTTGCCTGCGACGGCGGCGGACCGGATCTCGACGCGCTTCGACAGATTTGCGACGCGGGCCACCGTGTGGTCGTCTACACCTGTTCGCTCGACGACGATGTCGCATCTGCCGTCGGCGACGCCGGCGCCGTCAGTTGTATCGCCAAGCATGAGCCCGAGCATGTGCTGGCGGCGGCGATTGACGCCGCCGCGCGCAACGAACAACTGCGAGCGGTTCCGCAGATGGCACCGGCCTCCGGCAACAGCCGACGGAAGACTCGACCGCAGCTGACTCACCGCGAGCGCCAGGTACTGATCGCCTGGTTCCAGACCGACAACAAGAACGCGGTCGCGCAGCGGTTGTACATCGAGCCCTCGACCGTCGCGACCCATCTCCAAAGGGTGCGGGCGAAGTACGCGGCGGTCGGCAGGCCGGCCCCGACCAAGGCCGCTCTGGTCGCCAGAGCTATCCAGGACGACATTCTCGACGTCAACGATCTGTGAGTCTGCGCCACGGCCGGTGTCATCTGAACAGATGAACTAACTAACGTTTGCCTCTCGCCCAGATAACGGTTGCGTTAATACTTTCAAGCCCGCACACGCGGTGGTTGGTCCCCATCTATGAGAGGCACGAGCATGAAGAGAATGATCGCCGCGGGAACGCTGGCGCTGGGAGGGCTGCTCGCCCTCGGTGTCGGCGTGGCGCACGCGGACGAGGTCCAAGTAGAGGGCGCCTACTCAACGCTCGATGCCTGCCAGGTCGACGGTCCGAACGTCGAGATTGCGCAGGGCGATGCGAACTACGGGCACTGGGATTGCCGTCAGGGCGGCGACGGGCTCTGGTACGTCTGGCTGAGCAGCTGATGAGTCATTCGGTGAGCGGTCGGGCGGAGGTATCGGACCGGCGATGAATTCTGCCAAGGTTGCACTGCGGGTCGCTGCGCTGCGGGTCGGGGCCGTCGCTTTCTCGCTCGGGGTAGCGGGGTTGGTCGGCACCGCAGGTATGGGGACGGCGTTCGCCGATGAAGGAGGACAGTCGTCCTCGAGCTCATCGTCGGATTTCTCGAGTTCATCGGCGGAATCGGCGGTCTCGTCGTCGAGTTCGCCAAGCTCGTCGGTCGGCTCGACGGGCGGATCCGCCGCGTCGGGTACCAGGCCGCGGACGACATTCGGCTCGGGCCGGTCGACGACGAAACCCGACCGCGACATGTCGGAGACCCGTTCAACCCGGAGTTCGTCGACCGAGCGGACATCGCGGAGGACCAAAGTAGTTTCTTCCGCGGAATCGTCGGCGAAGGACACCGCAACGGATTCGGCGTCTGCGTCAAGCACCGGTACGGCCACGTCGGCGCCGGTTACGAAGACGGTCGAAGAGGCCGCCAAGAGCCAGACGGACACCCGTCCAGAGCTGGTCGACCCCGCTCCGATCGTCGCCGAGGTGACGACTGAGCGAGAGTCGAGAAAGAACCGATCGGACCGCGTCGCCACCGAGTCGCCGGCGTCTCACAGAGCCGCCGCAGCCGTCATCGGAAGCACGTCGCAGACGAACAACGACACCGGTGATCGATCGCTCGCGCGCGTAACCGATTCCGGCGCAACCGACGTCACTGCGTCGCGCACGGCCACCGGCGTCGAGACCGTCGTCGAGACGCCGACGACGGCGGTGGAGATCGATGCGCCGCTGGTGTTGTCGGAGAACGTCGCCGCGGACAATCACGGCACGATCGTCCAGTCGGGCGATCCCGCCCCCTCCACCGCGCCGATCGGCGTTGTGTCGGGTCTGCTGTCGGCAGTCGGTCTCGGCTCGCCGTTGTCGACCGTCGACGGGCCGGTGGACCCGCTGCCGGGCGTGTTTCTCGTGGGCTCGCTGGATCTGGTCCGCCGTGACCTCGAACAACTGAACGACAGTCAATCCGCTGACGACACCCAGCCGGTCACGAACACTCTGATTACCGAAACACCCGCGGAAGAACTGCTTGCCGTCGGCACCACCGCGGCAGCGGATTCCAACTCCGAACCGCCCCCCGTGTGGACGGTCCCCGATGAGCTGACCGTCGATCCGACGTCGGCCGAACGTACCGCGGCTTACATGAAGGCTCAGGCCGAGCGGATCGAGGCGTTCAACGAAGCGCAGGCCGCTCGGAAAGAAGCGTTCGACAAGCAATTGGCCGCGTATGCGGACAACCCGCTGGGGGCGCTCGTCGGCAGCGTCGGCTACGTCGTGTCCGAACTGGTGAACACCGCAGCGGTCGTGGTGACGGAATTCGTCAACTACATCTCGTTCGCGGTCACGGAGTTCATCCACGGGCTGAAGGATTGGTTCACCGCGCCGGCCGTCTTCACCGGCCTGTACGGCGACCCGGACGGGAGCGCTCAGTATTGGCGAGTGCAATCGGCCGAGAACTGCGTCCTGCAGTCGGCGGCGATGATCGTCGGCCAACTCACGGGAACCACGCCGGAAGAAGCCGAAATCGCCGGCAAGGCAATGGCGCTCGACAGTGTGGTCGACCCGACCCGGAAGATGTATTTGGGCTTGGACACCAACGACCGCGTCGCCGACAGAGACGCCATCGCTCTGCTGGATCGTGAATACGGCATCAAGGCCACCATGACGACATACGACAAGACGGAGGGCAACCTCGCGCTGCGAGCCCTGGCGGCCGCACTGGACGACAACACGAAGGCCGTCTCGGTCGGCGTCCAGGGCGCAACCATCTGGAATGCCGTCGAGGGCGAACCGCTGCCCGGCATCTCGTCGGCGGACCATCAGGTGGTCGTGACGGGCATCGACTTCACCGAGCGGGTCGTGTACCTCAACGACAGCGGGTTCCCCGAGCAAGGGAAGAAGATGAAGGTCCCGCTGGACGCCTTCATGAGGGCGTGGCACACCGACAACTACGAGACGTGGGTCGCGGAGCTCAAGCAGCCGAGGTCGTCAACGTCGGATGTCGCATCCGCTCGTATCTCCCACGATGGGGTGCTGCTGGAGGTGGCGTAGGCATACCCTGCGTCGCGCCTCCGGCGTCGCGGGCTACCAGCGGTAGTCGAGGAACTTCCCGTCGAACGTGACCACGACACGATCGCCGTCGGGATCCTGGCGGCGCCGGACGTCGACCTTGAAGTTGATCGCGCTCATGATGCCGTCGCCGAACTCCTCATGGATGAGTTCTTTGATCGCAGGCCCGTAGACGGCGAGCGCCTCCTGGAACCGGTAGATGGTCGGATCCGACAACAACTTCGGGTCGATGCCGCGAGCGGGTTGAAGCTGCAGGCTCTCCCCTACCGCGGCGTCCAGGTCGAGCACGGCGCAGGCGCGTTCGGCCTGTGCTTGCGACATCGGGTGTTGACCCAGCAGCGCGGCAACGCACCAGACCCGGGGCGCATCCAGGGCGTCGGCGATCTCGGTCCAGCTCAGTCCCTTCCGGGTCTTCGCGGCGATCACCAGTGCGGCTGCATCGGTCTTGGGCATGATCGGGTTCATGCGCTGACCTTATTCACCTCGGCGCCGGCCGAGGGGGTGAGGGTCGGCAGCTCGAACCTGGGCGCCCCGGTACGGGCATGGGTTGCGAACAACGTGAGCCCCACGAACGTGATCCCTCCGACGAGATTGCCTACCACCGTGGGAAATTCGTTCCAGATGAAGTAGTCCGCGATCGAGAAGTCACCGCCGAGCATGAGACCGGACGGGAACAGGAACATGTTCACCACCGAATGTTCGAAACCCATGTAGAAGAACAGCATGATCGGCATCCACATCGCGATGACCTTGCCCGACACGCTCGTGGACATCATCGCGGCCACCACGCCGGTCGACACCATCCAATTGCAGAGGACCCCGCGGACGAACAACGTCAGCATGCCGGGGGCGCCGTGCTCGGCGTAGCCAACGGTGCGGCTGTGCCCGATCTCGCCGAGCCGCTGCCCGACCTCATTCGGGTCGACGCTGAACCCGTAGGTGAAGACGATGGCCATCAAGAAGGCGACGGTGAGCGCACCGGCGAAGTTGCCGACGAACACCCAGCCCCAGTTGCGCAACATCGTGCGCACGTTTACACCGCGGCGCTTGTCCAGCAGCGCGAGTGGCACGAGCGTGAAGACGCCGGTGAGCAGGTCGAAGCAGGCAGAACCCGACCGGGAATGCATCCGTGTTGCCGAATCCGCACAGAGGCAGATCTGTGGCTGTGAGATCCGGCGTAGTCACGACCGGGTGCGCTTCGCCAGAGCGCGGCGGGGGAATACCGTTGCGGTGATGAGCTCGCAACGGCCCAGGGTCCTGATCATCGGTGGCGGATTCGGGGGTTTGTTCTGTGCTCGCCGACTGGCGAAAACGGATGTCGACGTGACTCTGCTCGACCGCTCCGCCGGCCACCTGTTTCAGCCGCTGCTGTACCAGTGCGCGACGGGGAAGCTCAGCATCGGCCACATCAGCCGTCCGTTGCGTGAGGAATTCGCTCGCTACGACAACATCAGGACCCTGCTGGGCGAGGCGATCGAGATCGACCCGTCCGCGCGAACGGTCACCGCGCTGCGCCCGGACGAAACCCGCTTCGCCGTCGACTACGACGTCCTCGTCCTGGCAGCAGGTATGAGGCAGTCATACCTGGGCAATGAAGCGTTTGCACACTGGGCACCGGGTATGAAGACGCTCGATGACGCGCTGGAGATCAGGCAGCGCATCTTCACCGCATTCGAGATCGCCGAGACCTTGCCGCCCGGCGCCGAGCGGGCGAGCTGGCTCACCTTCGCGGTCGCCGGAGGTGGCCCGACCGGAGTGGAACTGGCCGGCCAGATCCGGGAAATGGCCACTCGCACCCTGGCGAACGAGTTTCACAGCATTGAGCCCGAGGAGGCGCGGGTGCTGCTCTTCGACGGTGGCACGCAGATCCTGAAGAGCTTCGCGCCCGACCTCGCCACGAAAGCGGCTCAGAAGCTGACGAAGCTCGGCGTCGAGATGCACCTCGGTGTGCATGTGACCGATGTCCGCCGTGACGGCGTCACCGTCACCCCCAAGAAAGACGGCCCCGACAGACATTTCGCGACGCGGACCGTCCTGTGGACCGCGGGTGTCGAGGCTGTCCCGTTCGCCCGGCACGCCGCTGAAGTCCTCGATGCACCGACCGATCGCGCCGGCCGGATCCAGGTCGAACCGGACCTGAGCGTCGCAGGGCACCCAGAGATCTTCGTCATCGGTGACCTCGCCGGCCGCGACAAGCTGCCTGGTGTAGCCGAGAATGCCATGCAGGGCGGCCTACACGCAGCGGCTTGCATTCGACGGGACCTCTCGGGCCGGCCCCGCCGCCCGTACCGTTACCGCGATCTCGGATCCGCGGCCTACATCAGCCACGGCAATGCGCTGCTTCAAGTGGGCCCAGTCCGGGTCTCCGGCTACCTTGGCTGGCTCGCTTGGGGCCTGATTCATATCGCGTTTCTCACCGGCGTGAGCAACCGCATCAGCACCGTCTCGACCTGGCTGGCCTCCATCGCACGCGCCGGCCGCTACCACCGCGCTTTCATGCTCGGCGGGGCGGACCGTCCCGAACAGCGCTATACATACTCGACGTGGGATCTCCCGGAACCGCCGCCACCGGTACACCGCTCTTCTCGACCATGACCTCGCCCGGCGTCCGCCGACAACTCCTATGGTCAGGTCATGGTGGCGGGATCTGCCGGGAGACGTTGTCGCCGTCCGGATTTGACTGATCGCAACTGCCGCACATAGTTGTCGTACCTGCTGTCGAACGGTGGTCTCTACGGACGGCTGGCTCTGCCGGTTGCCGTGGTGCTGTGGCTCTACCGTCTTTTCAAGCGCCGCTCGACCGCCTGACCCATCACAGCGCGATCGCCAGGCATTCTTCCGTGACAGACGGGCGCGGCCACTGCGATTGCCACTAGCATCGGCCATCGTGGGTGGCGAACCTCCGGTCCCCGTGACGCGGACGCATCGGGCTGCGCAGACGTTGTCCCGGTTGAATTTCGCGCAGATCAGACGTATCGCGCTTCTGCTGGTTCTCGCCGCCACCGCCGCGTTCGGCGGCCTTGACACCGTCGACAAGCGTGTCACCCCGTTCAGCGTCGCGCAGAAGTTCAGCGACGGGCAGTTCACGATCACCGTCGAGCGAGCGCGGTTCCTTCGTGAACTCAAGGGCGGCATGGCGACCATCGGTACCGCCCAGCCGGGCAAGGTCTACCTCGGCGTGGTAGCGAACGTGGACAACACCGGCACCGTGCCCGGACGCCTGCGCAATCTCTTCGACCTGCAGGATCTGCCCGGCAAGGAATTCTTCGGAACGTTCCGGTTCCGCGACGGTTCATCGCTTCAAACCCTCGGTCCGGGACTCACCGAACAGTTGGTGTTCACATGGCTGCTACCCGAATCGAGCGCGCAGTCGGTGCAGGCGGTGACGATCCGGGTGTGGAAGAAGCAGTACACGCAGTTACTGGTCACCTACGGCGGCAAAGAATGGATCGACACCGACGACTACGGCCAGATCGTCGTTCCGGTCCAGGGGCTGACATGAGTCCGCGCACGCGTCGGGCGCTGGTCGTGATCGGGACTGTCATCACGATCGCGGCGGCCGCCGTGGTGTGGCAGAACCTTCCAACCCCGCCCGACGTCACGGGGCCGTTCGACGTGTATGGCCGAGCCGGGCAACGCACCGCCGGACGTGACGTCGCGGCAACGGTCACCGACGTTCGAGCCGCCGCCATGGTGAATTCCGTTGCTCCTGCCGGTATTTGGGTGGTGGTCGATGCCACGCTGGAGGCGCCGGTCAGCACCGAGCTGCCCCGCAGTGATCTGATCGTCGGGCCGAACACCTACACCCCCACCGACCGGTTCTTCCTCAAGACCCTGCGGGATGACGTCAGCCCCGGATTCGAGCAACGGGGATCGTGGGTGTTCGACGTCGCGCCGGCATTGATCGAGCCCGGGTCGTCCGAGCCGGTGACGCTGAGGGTGTGGACGGGCTACGACGAACAACTCGATTCCCGGCTCATCATCGATATTCCGCGTGCAGACATCGACCGGGTGCGCGCCGTGACGCTGCAACCTCCCGTGGACAGTGCGTCATGAGAAGGTGGCTGTCGAGACTGTGGGTACGCAACCTGATCGGGGCCGTCGTTGCAGCGGGGGCGCTAGTCGTCGTCATCGCAACCACGTTGGGCGATCAGTGGGCGACGTACCGTCAAACGACGGTGCCCGAAGTCGTTGTGGCCAAAGGCCAGTCGGGAACAGCCGATGGCTTCACGTGGCGGGTCGAATCGATCAAACACTTGAACCGTAACCCCCTACGGTTCGGGCCCGACCTGCCCGAGGGGGCCGTGTTGACGGTCGTCACCGTGGACCGGTCGGGTCCGGCACGCGAGAATCCGGCGACCTGCACCGGTGTCATCACCGACGGTCAGCGACGGTGGTCGTCCGAGAAGGCGGGTGGAATGGCGCCGATCGCACCCGACGGTGTCTCGCTGCGCTGCGAGAAGCCCGGCCTACAGCAGTTCGCGTTCGTGTTGCCTCATCAAGTGGTGCCCACCGCGCTCGACGTCACGACCTCTGAGGGTCGACTTCTGCTGCGGATGCTGCTGTAGCCTCCTCCTTTTCGAGCTGCTCGAGGCAGTACGCCACCGTGGATGCGATCAGGCAGACTCGCAACGGCTCGATGATCAGGTGGGAGGCGACGGCGATCGTCTCGGCGAAGCCGTACCAGAAGTTTAACGGATGCGGTCCGAGAAGCCATGCCACGAAACGGAACAGATACCCGTTGCCCACCTCGGGGCGATAGAAGGCGCCCGACATGTCGAGCCACGCCAACCCGAGGTAGCCGAGTATGTACAACGACAGCGCGAACACGCCGCCGTGAAGGATGAGGCGCGCCGATGTGGTGATCGATCGCGCGGCGGCGAGCCGAAAGAGGCTCAAAGAGCGCGGATGGGACGTGCCCGAAACCTTCGGCGAGAAGGTGCGCTCCTGGCTGCTGTCCAAGCTCGGCAACTACCGCACAATCGTCGACTCGGCGCGCCTCATCCTTCACGGCGGCGTGTTCGCGCTGTCGTTGTACATACTCGGCTACCTCGGGTTGGCGTGGCT
>NZ_LZJE01000131.1:0-28941 GCF_001666865.1 Mycobacterium sp. E136 | reverse complement strand
CGGCGTAGTCATCGGTGATGTAGACCGCGCCGTCGGGTCCGACCACCGCGGATACGGGCCGGCCCCATCGCGAGCCGTCGTCGGACTGGAACCCACCGACCAGCGTCTGCTGGTCGGTGAGTTCGCCGTTGTGCCAACCGAAGAACGCCACCTCCGGGGCAATCGGCGGCTCGCGGTTCCACGACCCGTGCACTCCGATGAGGGCACCGGCCGAATACGGGGCCGGCAGCGCTTCGTCAGTGAACGTCATCCCGAGCGGCGCGGCGTGCGCGCCGAGACTCTGCTCGATGGGCGGTAACGCCGAGCAGTCGAGCCGGTCTCCGTCTGCGTTGGTCTGCACGTCGCGGATCAACGGCAGATTCGCAGGACCACCGTCGGGATTGCAGAAGGGCCAACCCAGTTCGCGGCCGGGTGTCAGCCGGGCCACCGATTCCGGAGGATGCAGGCTGACGTAGTCCTGACGGACCTCACCGGTCTCCGGGTCGGCGACGTTGTCGCGGTTGTTGACGGCCGTCCACACCGCCCCGTCCGGCGCGATCGCCAGGCCTGTCCCGTTGCGCACGCCGGTCGCGAACGGCTCCGCGGCGCCTCCACCCGGCGGCACCCGCATGATCGTGGCGCGTGGCGGGTCGGCGTCGCGATCGGCGGCCGTGATGTTGCCGGTCGAACCAATCGAAAAGTAGATGCTGCCGTCGGGGCCTACCGCGACGGATTTGAGCGCGTGCGCGTATGCGCCGCGCAGATCGGCGCTTTTCGCGTCGGGCAAATTGCCCGCGATGGTGCGCGGATCGGTCGCCGCCCCGTCCGCGTAGCGGTAGGCGTCGACCTGGTCGCTCTCGGCGACATAGAGCGTGTCACCGGCGAGCGCGAGTCCATGCGGTTGGTCGAGTCCCGTGAGAAGGGTCGATTGGCGAGGCTCAGATTCGGTGGGCTGCAGCCGTAACACCTCGCCGGTGCTCGGTTGTGACACCAGCAGCGCGCCGTCGGGCGCCCACACTGCCAGCCTTGGTTTAGGGATACGCGCCCACACCGACATCGACCACCCGGCGGGCGCCTGCGCTTGGCGTGGCTGATCGAACGGCGCCTGCGCGAGCTGCGGGTCGACGGCGACGGTGACGGGTTTCAGGCCGTCTTCGGCATCCGCGGTGGGCGATGGCGAGCTCGGCGAAGGAGCGGCGGGCTCGGGAGCCGTCTCGGAGTTCGACGAGCAGGCCGTCACCAGCACCACGCCGGCGATGCACGCAATCGCGTTACGCCGCAGCCAAACTCGCATGCATCTCCCAGATCAGGATCTCGGCAGGCGTGGTGGCGGTGACGCGCTGACCACCCGTACCCGTGAAACGGACGGCGTCGCCTTCGGACAACGGGCCCGCGCCCTCGAGCGTGACCTCGCCACGCGGCACGAACAGATGCAGGTACGGGGCGTGCGGCAGTTCGATGCTGTCGCCGACCTGCAAGCGGGCACCGTGTAGCGCAGCGTACTTGTTGTGGATGGCGATCGCGGTCTGGTCGCGGTGCTCGGGCATCCCGCTGGCGATCGTCACCAGACCCCCGCGCAGCAGTTCGTCGTCGATCTCGAGTTGCTGATAGCCCGGATCGATCGCGGATTCGTCAGGCACCACCCACATCTGCACGAAATGCACCGGCTCGGTGTGGCTCTCGGCGCCGGTCAGCGTCCACGAGTCGTTCTTCTCGGAGTGCAGGATTCCTCGTCCGGCCGACATCCGTTGTGCAAGACCGGGGTAGATCACGCCGGAGTTGCCGGTCGAGTCCTGATGCACCAGCGACCCACGCAGCACCCAGGTGACGATCTCCATGTCCCGGTGCGGATGGGAGTCAAAGCCGGTGCCCGGTTCCACGATGTCATCGTTGTTGACGAGTAGCAGGCCGTGATGGGTGTTCTCCGGCTCATAGTGGCTGCCGAAGGAGAACGAGTGCTTGGAGTCCAGCCAGGAGATCTCGGTCTTGGCACGGTCGGCGGCGCGCCGGATGTCGACTGTCGGGGCGTTCATGGCTTACCTCTCGCTCGGCGCCCAGCCTAGGTGGGGGCTACTGGACACGACAACATAGATGATGTGTCATGTATTCCGTGGGGCTGACGAAGCGTGAGCAAGAGGTGTGGCGCAAGTACGTGACGGTGACCAGCCGCCTGCAGACCGAGATGCACCGGCAACTTCAGCGGGATTGCGAACTGTCGCTGGCGGACTTCGAGGTGCTGGTCACGCTGTCGGAGCGCGGACCCCAGCGCATCAACGACCTCGCGGACGCGCTGGCCTGGGAGCAGAGCAGGCTGTCGCACCAGCTGCGCCGGATGCGGGGGCGCGGGCTGCTCGAGCGCCACGGCAGCGGCGATGACCGCCGAGGCGCGAGCGTGTCGATCACCGACGCCGGGCGCGCCGCGCTGGACGCGGCGGCGCCGGGGCACGCCGAGCTGGTCCGTCGCACGGTGTTCGCGGGCCTGACGCCCGCCCAGCTACGCGGCTTCGACGAGGTGCTGCAGTCGGTGCTGGAGCGGCTCGGTCACCAGTCCGCCTCGTCGTAGGTGATGACGCCGCGGATGTTCTTCCCGTCGAGCATGTCCGCGTAACCGGAGTTGATGTCCTCGAGGCGGTAGGTCCTGGTGACCATGTCGTCGATGTTGAGCAGACCGGACTTGTACAGGCCGACCAGCTTCGGCGTCTCGACGTGCGAGCTGCCGCCACCGAAGATGTTGCCCTTCAACGTCTTCTGCAACATCGTGAAGAGGAACAGGTTGAGTTTGACGTCGACGTCCATCATCGAACCCATGCCGGTCACCACACATGTGCCGGTCTTGGTGGTCAGCGTCATCGCCTCTTCGATGTATTCACCCTTCATCTCGCCGACCGCGATGATCGTCTTGTCGGCCATGATGCCGCGGGTGAGATCGATGACCGGGGCGATGGCCTCGGCCATCGACGGGTAGACGTGGGTGGCGCCGAACTTGATGGCCTGCTCGCGCTTCCATTCGTTCGGGTCGATCGCGATGACGTTGCGGGCGCCGGCGATCACCGCGCCCTGGAGCGCGCTCATGCCGATACCCCCGACGCCGACGATGACGACGGTCTCGCCCGGGTTGACCTCGGCGACGTTGGTGGCGGACCCGAAACCCGTGGGCACCGCGCACCCCAGCAGGGCGGCCGACTCGAACGGGATGTCCTTGTCGATCTTGACGACCGAGTCCTTGTGCACGGTCATGTACGGAGCGAAGGTGCCGAGCAGGTTCATCGGCGAGACTTCGGTGCCGCCGGCGTGCACGCGGGAGGTGCCGTCGGCGATCGCTTTGCCGCCGAGCAGCACGGCGCCGCGGTCACACAGCGACCGGTAGCCCTTCAGGCACGGCGGGCACTCGCCGCAGGCGGGGATGAACGCGAGGATGACGTGGTCACCCTCCACGAGGCCGGTGACATTCTTGCCGACCTTCGTCACGACACCGGCGCCCTCGTGTCCGCCGAGCGCGGGCAGGCCGATCGGGGTGGCACCCGTCGTGAGGTGGTAGTCCGAGTGACACATGCCCGCGGCGTGCAGGCGAATCTGGACCTCGTCGGCGACGGGATCACCGATCTCGATCTCGTCGATGCGGAACGGCGAGTTCAGTTCCCACAGCAGCGCGCCCTTGGTCTTCATGGCCGCTGACTATAGAACACGTTCCAGAACAGGTGTCAATTACGTCCGTGAGCAGCGCAGATGATCGCTTCGATCCGTTGCTCCGCACACGTCACATCGTGTCGGCGAGCCCGAAGGGGGCGAACGTGTCGGCGTGGAACGCCACGACGTGCACTATGCCCCGCGCAGTCACATCGAGCACGTGCATCTGGAAGGCCTCGTGAACACCGGTCTCGCGGTTCCGCATGTAGAGCGCGGCGGCCGGCTGACCGTTGGCGGTGGTTCGGACGAACCGCATATCGCCGGGCCCCTCGGCCGGACAGTGCTGCTTGGACAACAGCACGATGTTCTCCGGGCCCTGGTACCACCCGTCGAACGGCGGCATCTCCCACACGGCGTCCTCGGTGAACAGCTCGACCAGCTTGTCCATGTCGTAGCTCTCGAACGCGGCGATGTAGCGCGTCAGCAGATCCTGGGCCTCCGGCGATTCCGGCGCCCGCAGCTCGTCCTCCTCGCTGGGGCCGACGGCGTCGAGCTGCGCACGTGCCCGCTGCAGCAGGCTGTTGACCGCCGCCGTCGACGCACCGACGGCCTCGGCGACCTCCGACGCCTTCCACTGCAGCACCTCACGCAGCACCAGCACCGCGCGCTGCCGCGGTGAGAGGTGCTGCAACGCCGCGACGAACGCCAGCCGCACCGATTCGCGGGAGCCCACGATGTTCGAGGGGTCGCTCGAGGCGTCGGGCAGCGGCTCGAGCCACGGCACCTCGTCCCGCGCGACGATGTCGTCGAGCGGATCCGAGCTCGGTGCTCCGAGGCCTGTGGGCAGCGGCCGGCGCTGCCTGCTGTCCAGCGCGGTCAGGCAACTGTTGGTGGCGATCCGGTACAGCCAGGTGCGCACCGACGATTTGCCTTGGAAGCCTTTGTACGACTTCCACGCCCGCAGATAGGTTTCCTGCACCAGATCCTCGGCGTCGTGCAGCGAGCCGGTCATCCGATAGCAGTGCGCGAGTAGTTCGCGGCGATACCGCTGCGCATCAGCCAGGAAGGCATCCTCGGCGCTGCTGTCGTCGACATCGTGGGCCAGGACCGTCACGCCGCCGAGCTTAATCAGTGGGTCCGACAACGGATAGTCTCGCTGCGTGGCAACGACCCGCAGCGAACGCAGCTTCGACGGTATCGGCGGTGTGCGCATCGTCTACGACGTCTGGACCCCCGACGGGGAGCCTCGCGGCGTCATCGTCCTGTGCCACGGGTACGCCGAGCACGCCCGCCGCTACGACCACGTCGCGCAGCGGTTCGGCGAGGCAGGGCTGATCACGTACGCGCTCGACCTGCGCGGACACGGCCGGTCGGGCGGCAAACGCGTCTATCTGCGCAATATCGGCGAGTACACCGGCGACTTCCACACCCTGGTGACGATCGCCGCCAACGATCAACCCCAGCTTCCGCGCATCGTCGTCGGCCACAGCATGGGCGGGGGTGTCGTGTTCTCCTACGGCGTCGACCACCCCGACGACTACACCGCGATGGTGTTGTCCGGGCCGGCCGTCTACGCCCAGGACGGGGTGTCGTCGGTGATGATCACCGTGGCCAAGCTCGTCGGCGGCATCCTGCCGGGGCTGCCCGTCGAGCAGCTGCCCACCGAAGCGGTGTCCCGCGACCCCGACGTCGTCGCCGCGTACATGGCCGACCCGATGGTGCACCACGGCAAGCTGCCCGCCGGCATCGCCAAGGCGCTGATCCAGGTCGGTGAATCCATGCCACAGCGGGCGTCGGCACTGACCGCGCCGCTGCTGGTGGTGCACGGCGAACAGGACAAGCTGATCCCCGTCAAGGGCAGCCGCCACCTGCTGTCCTGCGTCGCCTCGACCGATGCCCACCTGAAGGTCTACCCCGAGCTCTACCACGAGGTGTTCAACGAGCCCGAGCGCGACCTCGTGCTCGACGACGTCACTTCGTGGATCGAGGCGAAGCTTTGAAAGCAGTTGCCGCAGCCGCACTTTCACTGATCGTCGTGATGTCGGCCTGCTCGACGACCGATGAGACGGAATGGGTCGACCAGGACGTCACCTTCACCGCCGACGATCTGACGATCCACGGCACCTACCGCCACGAGACCGACGAGGCCGCGGGACCCGCCGCACTGCTGATCTCGGAGAGCGGGGCCACCGACCGCAACGGTGACAACCAGGTCGCCGGGCCTGTCGGGAACATGCGCCAACTCGCCGAGCTGCTGTCCGACCGCGACGTGGCCAGCCTGCGCTACGACAAGGTGGGCACGGGCCGGACCGGCCTCGGCCCGTACGCCCAGCGGCCCACCGAGGTGGTCAGCGGGGTCTACACGTCGGGCGCGAAAGCCGCGGTGCGCTATCTGGCCGACCAGTCGCGCACCGACGACGACCACATCTCGGTCTACGCCCTCGGAGAGGGCACGATCCACGCGATGACGCTGGCGGCCGATGCGGAAGGCCCGAAGATCCACTCGCTCGGCCTCTTTCAACCCCTTACGGGGCGCTACCTCGACATCATCACCAACCGGGTGCGCGCCAACGCCGCACCGGAGGCGCTGATCGCATGGCTCGCGGCCGTCGAACAGGTCCGCACGACGGGAACGGTCCCGGGGGAGCTGCCCGAGGGCTTGGGCGCGCTGCTCAACCCGGGCAATGTGAATGCCGTCGTCGAGGCCGACAAGATCGACCCGCTGACGCTGGCGGCCCGGGTGCCCGCGGGCACCCCGGTCCTGATGACGTGTTCGGACGCCGACGCCCAGGCGTCGTGCGAATCGATCAGGCCGCTCGCCGACGCCCTGCGGCACACCGCGCTGACGCTCATCGAACTCAAGGGCGTCAACCACGTGCTGCGCGACGACCCGAGCGACAACGTCGCCAACTACGCCTCCAAAGATCCGCTTTCTCCACAGGTTGTCGAGGCGTTGGATCGCTTTGTCGCCGAGCAGCAATAACCTGGGCGCTATGACTGACGACAAGATGCTCGCCCGCATCGCGGCCCTGCTGCGCCAAGCCGAGGGCACGGACAACCCGCACGAGGCGGACGCGTTCATGGCCGCCGCGCAGCGGTTGGCGACGGCCACGTCGATCGACCTGGCCGTCGCGCGGTCGCACTCCGATCAGCGCACGAAAGCGCAGATGCCGGTGCAGCGCACGATCACCATCGGCAATGCCGGAACGCGCGGCCTGCGGACGTACGTCCAGTTGTTCACCGTGATCGCGCACGCCAACGACGTGAAATGCGATGTGGCATCGAATTCGACGTTTGTCTACGCCTACGGTTTCGGTGAGGACATCGACGCCAGCCACGCGCTGTACGCGAGCCTGGTGATGCAGATGGTCAAGGCCTCGCAGGCCTACATCGAGTCCGGTGCGCACCGGCCCACCCCGACCATCACCGCACGCATCAATTTTCAACTGGCGTTCGGCGCGCGCATCGGCCAGCGTCTGGCCGAAGCCCGCGAAGAGGCGCGTCGCGAAGCCACGAACGGCCGCGAACGCGAGCCCGGCACCGCGATCGCGTTGCGGGACAAGGACCTCGAGCTACGGGACTTCTACCGCGAGACGTCGGAGGCACGCGGGACCTGGCGCGCGACCAGCGCCACGGCCGGCTACTCCTCTTCCGCTCGCCGCGCGGGTGATCGTGCCGGCCGCAAGGCCAGGCTCGGGCCCAGCCCAGAACTCGCCGGCGCGCGTTCCGCGTTGCCCGGCAACGGACGCGCCTCCGGGCGGACGTGACGCCGCGCGACACTCAGCGGGCCAAGGTCTACGCGGCCGAAGAGTTCGTCCGGACGTTGTTCGACCGGGCGGCCGAGCACGGCAACCGCGTCATCGAGTTCTTCGGCACATCGTTGACGCTGCCGCCCGAGGCGCGCTTCGCATCGGTGGAGTCGGTGCAGCGGTATGTCGACGACGTGCTGGCGCTACCGGCGGTGCGACAACGGTGGCCGCGGGCGGCGCCACTCGGCGTGCGGCCCAGGCGCGGTACCAGCGCGGCGCATTACGAAGTCGACGAGGCCGGCGCGGTCATCGCGGTGCCCGAAACCCGAACACGCTGGGCGCTACGCGAATTGGTCGTCCTGCACGAGATCGCCCATCACCTCTGCGAGGTGGCGCCGCCGCACGGGCCGCAGTTCGTGGCCGCCTTCTGCGAGCTCACCGATCTGGTGATGGGGCCGGAGGTCGCCCACGTGCTGCGCGTGGTGTACGCGAAAGAGGGTGTGCGTTAGGGACTTTGGTCGGTGATGTCGGCGACGGCGGCGTCGATGCGGTCGCGGTCGGCCTCGAGCGCGGCGGTGGCCGCGGCGGTCGCCATCTGCAGCGCCTCGTTCAGTCGCTGCTGCACCTCGTCGACGCCGAGCCCGAGCAGACCGTCCTCGATGGTGGTGCCCGTCAGTCGATGGTGACCGTTCAGCGTCACCTCCACGGTCTGCGACTCGTCCGCACCGGTGAAGGTCTGGGTGTCCATCCGCTGCAGCTGCTCGTCCATCAGCGACTGCAGCTGCTGGGCCTGGGCGAGCACGGCGGCGACCTCGGGATGCATCTCGTCGCTCACCGGTCGTCTCGATCCGAGCGCTCGTCGAGGACCTCTCTGCGCCTGCGGTTTCCGACGACCGCCTCGGTCCACGGTCGGTCCTCGGTGTAGAGCGTCTCGTCGGGGGTGAGCTTCGGGTCGCGCCGTTTCTCCTTGCCCTGCGGCGCGCCCGCGCCATGGGCCATCGGCGCCATGCCGCCGCCCATCCCCGCCGCCGCTCGGCCATCCGCCGATGCTCCCGGCGCGGTACCCGCAGCGGCCGGGGCAGTGGGCGCGGGCGCGACGGTCTCCGCCGTCACCGGCGCCGACATCGGTGTCGCGGGCATGCCACCGCCGCCGCCTCGACCGCCGCCGGACCCACCACCGTGTCCTGCCGCGGCGGGCCGCAGGCGTGGATCGGTCGACGGTTTCGGCGCCGGCGAACCGGTCGGCGCACCGGATGCCACGCCGGAAGTACCACCTCCGGCACCACTGCCACCGGACGGCGCGCCACCACCGGACGGCGCACCCGGCTGACCCGCCGAGCGTCGACCACCGGCGGCACCGCCGGGACGCTGTCCGGTGAACGACGGCGCCATCTTCTCGGCCAGTTCGCCCGGGCCGGGTTGTCCGCCAGCACCGCCGAAACCCTCGACCGCACCCGCGGTGTCGGCGACCCGGCCCGACGGCATCTCGGGTCGAACGGGTGCGAACGTCGCGCTGCTCGCATAGTCCTGGCGCACCTCGTCGGACCGCTGTTGCAGCTCCTGCATTCGCTTCTGGATCTTCGCCATCTCGTTGCGCGCCGCGAGCGCATTGCCGACGGTCGTCTGTGCGGCGAGCTCGCGCAGCTGCGCCTCCAGCGCGGCGTACTCGCCGTGAATGCCCGCATGCTCACTCTTCGCGGAGTCATGTGCCGCAATGATTTTCGCCGCCGCCTCGGCCAGGTCACGCCACCCCTCGGCGAGTTGCTCCAGCCAGCCGCCGAACTCGGCCATCCTGGCGTAGGCGGCGTCGGCGGCCAGCCCCTCCCAGTCGCCACTCGGAGGGCGCGGCGCGTTGTCCCTGACACGGGTGGCGGCCAGCCCCCACTGCAGCATCGCCGCCTTGAGCGACGCGCCGTCGTCGCCCGCGGTCAGGTCGGCCTGCGTCTTGTGCACATCGCTGTAACCGGCGGCGTCGACGCGCTGCGGAGCTCCGACGGGTTTCGGCGGCGGGGGTGGCGGTGTCGCCGGAGCGGGCACCGCGATCGCCTCGACGGCCGCCTGACGGGCGGGGTCTTCGATGGCCCGGCCGTTCGTTTCGTCGACGCGGGCGTAGGCGTCGGCGGCGATCTGCAGCGTCTCGGCGATGCGTTGGTTCTCCGCTTCGGCCCACCGCTGAAACTCCAGCAGCGACCGCGCGTTGGCGTTGAGATTGGCGACGGCCGCGGCAGAGGACGGCAGCGCGTCGGGCGGTAGCACCGCTTCGGGGAAGGGATTGTGCCACGGCGTGCCGCGCATCTCGGCGGACTGCTTAGTGAGTTCGGCCGGCTCGACCCGCTGAACCTCGCCCATGCCTACCCCTGCGCCCGCATGTCGGCTCAGCCCTCGAGAACCATCTGGTAGCGGCTCTCCTCACGCGGGTTGATCAGCCGTATCGGCAGCTGACGATGGCGTGGGGTCTCGATGTAGTTGCTGCGCAACACGACTCGGCCGATGCCCGGGTGCGGGCCGAGGTAGGTCGTCGCGTGCGGCCACACCACCTTCGCCTCGTCCCCGATCCTGGCGTTGATGTAGCCGGCGAACTCGTTGAACTGCGGGCTCAGCGTGACGACGGCGCCCGCCGCCGCGGACCGCACGACGAACTGGGTGAACAGCCGCGAGTCGCCGAGGTTGATGCTCGCATCGACGTCGTCGAAGGGCAGGTAGACCGGGTAGCGGTCGGCGGTCTCACCGACCAGTACCCCCGCCGACCCGATCGGCAACTCGTAGTGGCGGTCCGCGACGGGGCTGATGCCGTGCAGCGCCGCCTGCTGCCCGCCGAACAGACACGAAAAGCCATGCGGTGTCGCGGGATTCGCCAACGTGGTCAGCAGCACCGTCGACCGGGGCGCCTCACCGGGCCGGAGCCGGACCCGGGTGATCGTGTGATCCGCGCGTGCCGACCACCACACGTCCGGTCCACCCGGCGCGGTGTAGGCGGCGGTGAACGTGCTGCGGCCCTTGATCGCCGACCACGTCTCACGTTCGAAGCTGATCTCGGTGGCGCGATCGAGATCGTCGAAGCTCCGCGCCGGCCGGGCGTCGATTCCGTTGCTCGCCAACTGATCCGCGATCCGCGTCGCCGACGCGACCAGGTAGCGCGCCAGCCCCGCGACACCCGACTCGCGCCGCTGCGACGACTTGCGGGTGCTCTCAGGATCTGCGCGCAGCACGATCCAGGTGCGCCGGTGAGCCGGCGCCGGGTACGGGCCGACCACCTGCTCGTAGAGCGAAATCAGCGCCCCTGGAGCGGTTTTGCCGACCCGGTACCCCGACGACACCACATCGGCCTCGAGATCGCTGCAGTGCGCGGCGACGAGCCCCTCGACGAGGCGGGTGTCGACGACATCGTCGGTGAACGCCGAGCCGTTGACGATCACCGTCGGCGTGAACGGGCGCGGCACCAGCTCGACCGCCGCCACCAGATGGTCGTCCTGCCAACGCACCGCGACGTGGTCGCCCGGCAGCACGGTGGCGCCCACCGCGGGTTCGGACGGCCGCTGCGGAACGTCGCGGTGGCGTCGTCGCCACGCGAACACCGCCGTCACCCAGCCGGTCACCCGCAGGCCGCGGACCGTCACCACCGAACCGAGCGCGATCAGCACGGCCAGCGTGATCCCGACCCACAGCAGGTCGAGCTTGACGAACAGCAGGATGGCCGCGGGTATCAGGACCGCCGCCCAGATCGCGTGGCCCGTCGTGAACCGCAGGCCGAACATGCCGAGGACCCTCTTCATCGGCGCCTCAACGCGCGACGAGCCAGTGCGCCGAGTCCCAGTACGGCCGCGAGCACGGCCCCGCCGATGACGACCGCCGTGATCGGTCCGCGGTCCGGCGGCGGTGTGAACACCGGCGGAGGAAGTTCCTTCACCTGGTAGGGCACCTTCTCCGGACCCGCGGGCACATCCCAGGTCAACGCCGCGACCGGGTCGACCGCGCCGGCGCCGACGTAGTTGTCCACGCCGCCACCCGGGTGGCGTGCGGTCGCGGTGATCCGGTTCATGATCTGCGCGGGGGTGAGCGCGGGGAACCGCTGCTTGAGCAGCGCGGCCAGCCCGGACACGTAAGCCGCGGCGAATGAGGTCCCGCTGATCGGAATCGGCCCGTCCTGGCCCTGCAGCGCGTTGACCGGATTGCCGTCGTAACCGAGCGCGACCAGGTTCTCGGCCGGCGCGGCGGCGCCCAGCCACGGCCCCGACATCGAGAACGTGCTCGGCTGGCCGTTGGGGGCGATGCCGCCGACGGTCAGCACCAGCGGCGAATACCAGGCCGGGCTGACGATGGTCTGCACCTGCTTCCAACCGCGAGGGTCGGTCGGGACCGCCGGGTCGGACGGCGGGTTCTGCGAGCAATCCTGTCCGGTGTTGCCCGCGGCCACGACGATGACGGCGCCCTTGACGTTGACCGCGTAGTTGATCGCCGCGCCGAGGCTGGTCTCGTCGATCGGGCGGGTCACCTTGTAGCAGGCCGCCTCGCTGATGTTGATGACCTGCGCGCCGAGGTTGGCCGCGTGCACCACCGCCCGGGCGAGACTGCGCAGCGACCCGGCGGTCTGCGTCGCGTTCGGGTCGTTGGGGTCCTGGCGGGCACCGACGGTCTGAAACGCCTCGGACGTCTGCCGCAGCGACAGGATGCGGGCGTCGGGTGCGACGCCGACGAATCCGTCGGTCGGGGCGGCCCGCCCGGCGATGATCGACGCGGTCAGCGTCCCGTGCGCGTCGCAATCCGACATACCGTTGCCGGCCTGGTCTACGAAGTCGCCGCCCGGTTCGGCGGGCACCCGTGGAGAGCCCACGACGCCGGTGTCGATCACCGCGACGGTGACACCCGCCCCGGTCGCGAACTTCTGCGCCTCGGACAACCGCAGGTAGTCGTTCGCCCACGGCCGGTCGGCGAAGTTCGAGTTCGGAAACGCGGTCGGCGCCGAGCAGACGCGTCGCTGCTCCATCGGCTGGTCCGGCCCGGTCTCATCGGGTGGCACGGCCGCGGGGTCGATGGTCGGGGGCTCGATCGCCGTCGCCGGTGGGGCGACGAATGCAGCCAGCAGCAGTACCGCCGCCAGCGCCGCGACGCGGTCGAGGATGCGCCGCACGCGCTACGCACCTCCTCGGCGGGTGGACTGGTCGACCGTGTGCTGGGACACCGGTAGCAAACCTCTCGCCGGTCGCTGCGCGGCGCAAAGTCTCACGTCACGCTGATGAGCCGATTGCACGCAGCCAATCTTAAGGGGGCGCCAGGGCGGGTCATTCCACCAACTGGTGCCCGACGTCCGTCACTAGGGTTTGAGGATGGCCCCGAAATTCGCGACCGCCGACGCCGTCGACCTGCCCGAGCTGCTCGAGTTCGTCCGCCCGCGGCACCGAATGGTGCTCACGACGTTGCGCGCCGACGGGTCGCTGCACAGCTCGCCGGTGACGGGCGGCGTCGACGAGGCCGCGCGCATCGTGATCTCCAGCTATCCGCAGCGCGCCAAGGTGGCGAACCTGCGGCGCCGTCCGCAGGCGAGCATCGTCGTGCTGTCCGACGAGTTCAACGGACCCTATGTCCAGGTCGACGGCGACGCCGAGGTGATCGGCCTGCCCGACGCCGTCGAGCCTCTGGTCGACTACTACCGGGCGATCGCCGGTGAGCATCCCGACTGGTCGGAGTACCGCCAGGCGATGGTCCAGCAGGGCAAATGCCTCATCCGCATCACCCCGCGGCGGTGGGGTCCGATCGCCACCGGCGGCTTCCCGCCACCGGCCTAGGGGACGGCGGTGTCGAGGCCGTCGACGTCGAGCGTGATCGCGCCGGACGGGTCGGCCCGGAACTTCCCGCTGCCGGCCGCCTCGGCCAGCCCGCCGGTGCCCGACGCGATGCGTACGTCGCCGCTGGCGATCCCGTCGCGGTAGGAGCCGTCGTGCAGCAACACGAGCCCGCCGGTGGTGCCCGCGATGGCGCCGGTGATGTGTTCGATCCCGACGAAGAGCGCGCTCTTGTCGGGTGCGTAGGCCAGTAACCACTTGGTCGTCGACGTGGCCTTGATGTCGCCCTCGTAGCGCTTGGTGACCAGGGCCTCGGTGAGCTTGGTGGCCTCGTCGCCATCCTCGAACGGCGTCTCATCCCAGCTGGCGATCTGGAACGTCGCCTCGATGTGTCTGCTCATGACGGGCGGATACCCGGTCGCGGGACCGCAGAACCGACGGCCCGGCAGGCACGACCCCCGGCGTCTGTGATAGTCAAGGCATCACGGCCGCGTTGCGTCCGCTAGCACGTCAAACTATAGTCTGGACACATGTCCAGAAGGTTCGGAGTTGTTGCGTGACACGATTTGTCCAGCTCACCGGCCCTGGATCCACCCGCTTCAGCGCATCGTCTTGAGTTGAACATGCGCATCGCCCTGTTGTCGTACCGGAGCAAGACCCACTGCGGTGGGCAAGGTGTCTACGTCCGCTACCTGTCCCGCGGCCTCGCGGATCTCGGCCACGAGGTCGAGGTGTTCTCCGGCCAGCCCTACCCGGAAGAGCTCGATCCCCGTGTCCGGCTCACCGAGGTGCCGAGCCTGGACCTCTACCGCGAACCCGATCCGTTCCGGATCCCGTGGCCGAACGAGATCAAGACGTCCATCGACCTGCTCGAGTTGCTGACCACGTGGACCGCTGGCTTCCCCGAACCTCGCACGTTCAGCCTGCGCGCGGCGCGCGTGCTCGCCGAACGTCGTGACGAGTTCGACGTCGTGCACGACAACCAGTGCCTCGGCACCGGCCTGCGCAAGATCGCCGGCCTCGGTCTGCCGGTGGTCGCCACGGTGCACCACCCGATCACCCGCGACAAGGTCGTCGACGTCGCGGCCGCCAAGTGGTGGCGCAAACCGCTGGTGCGGCGGTGGTACGGCTTCGCCGAGATGCAGAAGGAAGTCGCCCGCGAGATCCCCGAACTGCTGACGGTGTCCTCCACGTCGGCGGCCGACATCGCCGAGGACTTCGGCGTCGCGCCCAGCCAGTTGCACGTCGTGCCGCTGGGAGTGGACACCGCGATGTTCAAGCCCGCCGAGCGACGGGTGCGCAACCGCATCATCGCGATCGCCAGCGCCGACGTACCGCTCAAGGGCGTCCGGCACCTGCTGCACGCGGTGGCCCGGCTGCGCGTCGAGCGCGACCTCGAGCTGCAGCTGGTCGCGAAGCTCGAGCCGAACGGGCCGACCGAGAAGCTGATCGCCGAGCTCGGTATCTCCGACATCGTGCACAGTTCCAGCGGGCTGTCCGACAGCGAGCTGGCCGATCTGCTGGCATCGGCCGAAGTGGCTTGTATCCCTTCGCTTTACGAGGGCTTCTCACTTCCGGCGGTGGAGGCGATGGCCAGCGGCACGCCGATCGTGGCCAGCCGCGCCGGCGCGCTGCCCGAAGTGGTCGGGGCCGACGGTGAATGCGCCCGGTTGGTCAAGCCCGCCGACGTCGACGAACTGACCGCGGTGCTGGGCGAACTGCTCGACTCGCCGCGTGAGCTGGCCCGCCTCGGCGCCAACGGGCGCAAGCGCGCGGTCGAGGTCTTCAGCTGGCAATCGGTTGCCGCGCAGACGGTTGCGGTCTACGAGCAGGCGCGCGAACGGGTCGGGGCATGCTGACGGTCGACTTCGACGTGCTGGGCGTCGGCGCGGGCACGAAGGTGATCGACGTCGGCTGCGGCGCGGGACGGCACAGCTTCGAGGCCTACCGGCGCGGCGCGGACGTCGTCGCATTCGACCAAAACGCGGCCGACCTCAACGACGTCGACGAGATCCTGACCGCGATGCGGGAGGAAGGTGAGGCGCCGGCGACCGCGAAGGCCGAGGCGGTCAAGGGCGATGCACTCGACCTGCCTTATGCCGACGGCACTTTCGATTGTGTGATCGCGTCGGAGATCCTCGAGCACGTACCCGAGGACGAGAAGGCGATCGCCGAACTGGTCCGCGTGCTCAAGCCCGGCGGGACCCTCGCCATCACGGTGCCGCGGTGGCTGCCCGAGAAGCTCTGCTGGGTGCTCTCCGACGAATACCACGCCAACGAGGGCGGCCACGTGCGGATCTATCACGCCGACCGGTTGCGCGACAAGGTGCTCGGGCACGGTCTGCGACTCGAGCACACCCACCATGCGCACGCGCTGCATTCGCCGTACTGGTGGCTGAAGTGTGCCGTGGGGACGGAGAACTCGGATCACGTCGCGGTGAAGGCGTATCACCAGATGCTGGTGTGGGACATGATGAGCCGCCCGTGGCTGACCCGGACGGCAGAGTCACTGCTGAATCCGCTGATCGGTAAGAGCGTCGCGCTGTACTTCTCCAAACCGGTGGGCGCCGGTGCTGATTCCTGAGCTCGAAGGCGTCCCGGGCGTACCCGGGGTGCTGACGCCCGAACAGTGCCGGCAGACCGCGAAATCGATTGCCGCTACCCAGGAGTCATCCGGGGCGCTGCCGTGGTTCGAGGGTGGGCACACCGACCCGTGGGATCACATCGAGAACGCGATGGCGCTCACCGTCGCCGGTCTGCTCGAACCGGCGCGCGCGGCGTTCGAGTGGTCGCGCACGCAGCAGCGCTCCGACGGGTCGTGGCCGATCCAGTTGCGCAACGGTGTGATCGAAGACGCCAACAGCGACAGCAACTTCTGTGCCTACATCGCGACCGGCGTGTGGCATCACGTGCTCGTCACCGGTGACCGCCGGTTCGCCGAGACGATGTGGCCGGTGGTCACCAAGGCCATCGACTTCGTGCTGGGCATGCAGCTCGGCGGCGGTGAGATCGCCTGGGCGAGAAGTACTTCGGCCATCGAACCCGACGCCCTGCTCACCGGGTGCGCGAGCATCTATCACAGCATCCGGTGTGCGTTGGCGCTCGCCGACTACTTCGACGACCCGCAGCCGGAGTGGGAGGTCGCGGTCGGGCGGCTCGGCCACGCCATCGCGCACCACCCCGAGGCGTTCACCGTCAAGGACCGCTGGTCGATGGAGTGGTACTACCCGGTGCTCACCGGCGCCGTGCGCGGAGCGGCAGCCCAGACGCGGATCGACGAGCGGTGGAACGACTTCGTGGTTCCCGGTCTGGGCATCCGCTGCGTGGACGACCGGCCGTGGGTGACCGGTGCCGAAACCTGTGAGCTGGTGCTGGCTTTGGACGCCATGGGCGACACGGTGCGCGCCCGTGAGCAGTTCGCCGCGATGCACCATTTGCGTGAGGACGACGGCTCCTACTGGACGGGCCTGGTGTTCGCCGACGGCAAGCGGTGGCCGGAAGAGCGCACGACATGGACCGGTGCGGCGATGATCCTGGCCGCGGACGCGTTGTCGTCGACCACCACGGCGAGCGGAATCTTCCGCGGCGCCGACCTCCCGCGCGGCCTCGAGGGCGAGTACGACTGCGAGTGCGCGACGAGCGACCGCTAGTTACAGCGGTTCGCCGACGACGCCGTCCGTCCGTTCCAGCACCCGCATGGATCCGGTCGCGGAGACCTCGCGAAATTCGTTGGTGTTCAACGCCCGCTGGTAGACGTGGAACGGCGCCTGCCCGCCCTCTTCGGGGTTGGGGAACACGTCGTGGATGACCAGGGCCCCGCCGACGTCGACCCACTTGGCCCAGCCGTCGAAGTCGCGCTGTGCGGCCTCCTCGGTGTGGCCGCCGTCGATGAACAAGAAGCGCAACGGAGTTCGCCATCCCCGGGCCACCACCGGTGACCGGCCGACGATCGCGACGACGTGGTCGTCGAGGCCTGCGGCATCGAGCGTGTGCCGGGCCGTCGGCAACGTGTCGAACAAACCGGTGACGGCGTCGACCATCGACTCGTCGTGGTACTCCCACCCGGGTTGGTGTTCCTCGGAGCCGTGGTGGTGGTCGACGGTGTAGATCACGCCGCCGGTCTGCTGTGCGGCGGCGCCGAGGAGCACGGTGGACTTGCCACAATAGGTGCCGATTTCGACGCCGATGCCGTCGGCGAGGTACTTCACGGCGGTGTCGTACAGGGCGCGGCCCTCGTCGGTGGGCATGAATCCGGTGACCTTCTCGGCCAGTGCGAAGAGTTCGTCTGTGGTGCGCATCGGTATCGAACCTACTCGGGGCGGATCGTTGCTGGTGCAGGGGTGTTGTAGTAGCGTCCGGACATGTGTCCGACACGGCTCTGGAGTCGACTCGGCGCCGTCTGACCGCCAAACAAGCGGACACCGTCGACCGCCTCGGGCGCGCGGCGGTCGAGCTTCTCAACCGCGAGGGTTTCGCGGGTCTCACGGTGCGCCGCGTGGCCGCCGATGCCGGCGTCGGGGCCGCGACCGCCTACACCTACTTCTCGTCGAAGGAGCACCTCGTCGCCGAGGTGTTCTGGCGCAGGCTCGCGGCGTCCCCGCCGGCGGGGCACGAGTCCGACGATCCCGCGACGCGGGTGATCGAGGTGCTGCGGCACATCGCGCTGCTGGTCGCCGACGAGCCCGCGTTCGCCGGGGCGGTGACGACCGCGCTGCTGGGCCGCGACCCCGACGTCGAGGTGCTGCGCTTGCGCATCGGCCGGGAGATCCGCGACCGCCTCGCCGCCGCGCTGGGCCCCGACATCGATCCTGACGTCATCGACACGCTCGAGATGCTGTACTCCGGCGCGCTGGTGCGCGCGGGCATGGGCTATGCGTCCTACGCCGAAATCGCCGAGCGCCTGGAGAAATCGGCGCGGCTGATCCTGGGCTGAGCGGTCAGCGCGAGCCGAGGATCGCCACCGACGCGGTGATGGCCGGTTCGATGATGCCGCGCAGATCGCGTTGATCCTCCACGAACAGCGCGGTCAACTCCCGCAGGCCGCCAAGGATGATGAGCGCCAACGGTCGCGAGAGCGGAGCCAGTCGAGCGCGTTCGAAGCCGGGGTTGCTGCTGATGTCGACGAGCATGTCGGTGAAGCGCTCCATGGCCTCGCGGTGCAGCGGCTGTGCGACCGCACCGAGCGCAGGCGCCTCGCGGATCCACGCCAACGTGATGGCCTGCCGCGCGGCGATGTGGTCGACGTAGGCGGTCACCGCCGAGCGGATCTGCTCTTTCCAATCGGCGTCGGGTTCGGCGGCCCCGCGGACGCTGGCGATCATCGCCTCGTTGTTGCGTCGCAACAACTCGATGAGGCACTCCTCTTTACTCGCGAACTGTTCGTAGAACGTGCGCTTCGACGTCCGCGCGTGCCGCACGATGTCGGCGACGGTGGTGTCGCGATAGCCGCGGTCGTTGATCGAGGCGGCCATTCCGTCCAGCAGGCGGTCACGGAACGCGGTGTCGGCGGCGGTGTGCGCGCCGCTGTCCAGCGCAGTCGTCATACCGCCTCCTCGAGAGCCTTGCATCCCCTGGTACCAAGCGGTACCGTACTACACGAACCTGCGGTACATCGTAGTACCGGGGAACTGGCTGGGAGCGTCATGAGCGAAGCTTTGGTCGTCGAAACGCCCACATCCGCAGCGGCGGAGCCTGCCGCGGTCAAACTCCCGCGGAGGCCGCCGATCCCCAAACCGCTCCTGGCGCTCGCGTTCTCCATCTCCCGGCGCTGGACCGTCGCACGGCTCGCCCGCCTGTGCGGCCCCGTCTTCACGATCAACCTCCCGGTCTTCGGGCGCACCGTCGTCATCGGCGACCCGCAGCTGGCCAAGCAGCTGTTCATGGCCAGTCCCGACGACGTCGGCAACATCCAGCCCAACCTGTCGCGCGTGCTCGGCCCCGGTTCGGTGTTCGCGCTCGACGGAAGTGAGCACCGCCGTCGCCGCCGCCTGCTGACCCCCCCGTTTCACGGTAAGAGCGTCAAGAACTACGAGACGATCTTCGAAGAGGAGACGCTGCGCGAATCTGCGAACTGGCCCGAGGGTCAGGCGTTTCCGACGCTCGAGCCGATGATGCGGATCACGCTCAATGCGATCCTGCGTGCGGTGTTCGGCGCCGACGGTGAACAGCTGGACGAACTGCGGCGCATCATCCCGCCGTGGGTCACGCTGGGGTCGCGGGTGGCGTCGTTGCCCGCGCCGTCTCGCACCTACGGCCGGTTGAGCCCATGGGGCCGGCTGGCCGAATACCGCAAGCAGTACGACGGTGTGATCGAGAAACTGATCGACCGGGTGAGGTCCGATCCGCAGTTCGACGAACGGGCCGATGTTCTCGCGCTGCTGCTGCGCAGCACATACGAGGACGGTAGCGCCATGTCCAACAAGGACATCGGTGACGAGTTGCTGACGCTGCTAGCCGCGGGTCACGAGACCACGGCCTCGACGCTGGCCTGGGCGTTCGAGCGGATCACCCGCCATCCCGACGTTCTGAACACTTTGGTGTCCGAGGCGCAGACCGACGAGAACGGCTACCGCCAGGCGGTGATCGCGGAGGTGCAGAGGTCGCGCACCGTGATCGACTTCGCGGGCAGGCACGTCTACTCGCCGACCTTCGAACTGGGTGAGTGGGTTGTGCCGCACGGGTACTCGATGTTGGCGAGCATCTCGCTGATGCACGACCGGACGGCCGAGTTCCCCGACCCCGAGCGGTTCGACCCACGGCGGTTCCTGGACGGGCGGCCTCCGACGTTCGCCTTCATCCCGTTCGGCGGCGGTACCCGCCGGTGTGTCGGTGCCGTCTTCGCCAACGTCGAGATGGACATCGTGCTGCGAACGGTGCTGCGGCACTTCGTGATCGACACCACCACGGCGCCCGAGGAGAAGGTGCACTCGCGCGGCGTGGCGTACACCCCCAAGGACGGCGGGCGCATCGTGGCACACCGCCGCACGAGACCGCTCGCGCAGGAGGATCCGAGTTACCCATGACGAACGCGACCAGCGCCGACCAGCAGCTCCAGGTCACCCCCGGTAAGTTACCGCCGGCGGTGCCGCTGCCCAAACCCGTCCAGATGGTGCTGATGGCGGGGTTCCGCCGCTGGTTCCTGGGCAAGGCGCTCAAACGCTACGGCCAGGTGTTCGCGATCAACGTGCCGTTCTTCGGGCGCAGCGTGGTGATCGCCGATCCCGCGCTGATCCGCAGCGTCTACCTCGCGAGCACCGATGACCTGATCAACGTGCAACCGAACCTCAGCCGAATCTTCGGGCCCGGTTCGGTTTTCGCGCTCGACGGCGTCGAGCACCGCAAGCGGCGCAAGCTGCTTGCGCCGCCGTTTCACGGCCAGAGCATCAAGAACTACGAGAAGATCATCGAAGAGGAGACGCTTCGCGAGACGGCGACCTGGCCGGAGGGCGCCGAGTTCGCCACGCTCGAACCGATGAACAGGATCACGCTGAATGTCATCCTGCGCACCGTGTTCGGGGCCGACGGGGCCGAGCTGGACTATCTGCGCGAAATCATCCCGCCGTGGGCCAAGCTCGGCTCCCGCATGGCGACGCTGCCCGAGCCGTCGTTCAGGACCGGCCCGTACAGCCCGTGGGGCCGCCTGGAAACGTTCCGGCGCAACTTCGACCGCACTGTGTTCGCGCTGATCGACAAGGCCGAGAAGGACCCCGCCCGCGAGGAGCGCACAGACATCCTGGCGCTGCTGTTGGGCAGCACCTACGAGGACGGCACCCCGATGTCGCACCAGGACATCTCCGACGAGCTGCTCACCCTTCTCGGTGCCGGCCACGAAACCACGGCGTCCACGCTGGGATGGGCCTTCGAGCGGTTGCGCCGACATCCCGAAGTCCTGGCCCGGCTGGTCGAGGAGAACGACGCCGGAGGCAACGAGTACCGGCAGGCCTTCATCTACGAGTTGCAGCGCAACCGGACCGTCATCGACTTCTCTGGACGCCATGTTCTCGCGCCGCATTTCGACGTCGGCGAGTGGCGAATCCCGCACGGCTACACCGTGATGGTGGCCCTGGCCAACATGCACGCCAACCCGGAGGTCTTCCCCGACCCCGAACGCTTTGACCCCGAGCGGTTCCTGGGTAAGCGTCCACCGACCGCGTGGGTGCCGTTCGGTGGCGGCACGCGTCGTTGCATCGGCGCCGCGTTCGCCAACGTCGAGATGGACGTCCTGCTTCGAACGGTGTTGCGCCACTTCGTGATCGAAACAGACCACGCTCCCGACGAGAAGGTGCACTTCCGCGGGATCGCGTTCACCCCGAAGGACGGGGGCCGGGTCGTGGTGCGTCACCGCACCTAGCGTTACTGGCTGGCCGTCTCGCGCTTGGGCAGCTTCCAGCCCGGGCGCGGGAAATGGCAGGTGTAGCCGGTCGGATAGCGCTCCAGGTAGTCCTGGTGCTCGGGCTCGGCTTCCCAGAACTCGCCGGCCGGGGTGACCTCGGTGACGACCTTGCCGGGCCACAGGCCCGACGCGTCGACGTCGGCGATGGTGTCCAGCGCGACGCGCTTCTGATCGTCGTCGAGGTAGAAGATCGCCGACCGGTAGCTCGTGCCGATGTCGTTGCCCTGGCGGTTCTTCGTCGTCGGATCGTGGATCTGGAAGAAGAACTCGAGCAGTGCGCGGTAATCGGTCTGTGCCGGGTCGTAGATGATCTCGATCGCCTCGGCGTGGCCCGGATGGTTGCGGTACGTCGGATGGTCGTTCTCGCCGCCGGTGTAGCCGACGCGCGTGGACACCACGCCCGGCTGCTTGCGGATCAGGTCCTGCATGCCCCAGAAGCAACCGCCCGCCAGGATCGCCCTCTTGTCACTCATGCCTGTGCCTCCTCGTTCACGAACAGCTTCCTGTACCCGCCGTAACCCTCTGCCTCGAGGTCGTCGAGGTGGATGAACCTCAGCGAAGCGGAGTTGATGCAGTAGCGCAACCCACCCTCTGAGCGCGGCCCGTCGGTGAAGACGTGCCCGAGGTGGCTGTCGCCGTGTGCCGAGCGCACCTCGGTGCGGATCATCAGGTGTGAGAAGTCGCGCTTCTCGACGACGTTGGTCGCTTCGATCGGGCGGGTGAAGCTGGGCCACCCCGTTCCGCTGTCGAACTTGTCCACCGAGGCGAACAGCGGCTCACCGGAAACCACGTCGACGTAGATGCCGGGTTCGTGGTTGTCCCAGTACTCGCCGGTGAACGGCCGCTCGGTGCCGTTGCGCTGCGTGACCTGGTACTGCTCCGGCGACAACGCGTTGACCGCGGCCGGATTCTTGTTGTATTGCTTTGCCATAGTGCCTGTATAACCGCCGAACCGACCGCCGTGTTCCTGCTGTTCATTACGGTTGTGTGATGCGCTTGTTCCTCGTCCTCATCGCCGCTGTGCTGGCCGTATGGGTCGCGCCGGTGGCATCCGCGGAGACCGCGGTGTTGGCTGAGCGGCCGGGCTACCCGGGCCTGTTGTTCACCGACAACCCAGCGATCGTCGACCCACACCCGCTGCGCGCCGAGTCGTACAACCGCGTCCCCGGCGACCGAGCCGTCGGGGTGCACTTCACGACGGGGACGCCGCAGTGCTACGGCGTCCACGCGACGGTGCAGGAGACCGCGGAAACCGTCACCGTCGCGCTCGTGGGCGGCACGCTGCCCGAGGCCGTCGGCCGGCCCTGCATCATGATCGCGGTGTCCGGGATCCTCGACGTCCCACTGCAGGAGCCGTTGGGAACGCGGCAGGTCCTCACCGCGTTCTGACCCTCGACAAGCTCGGTAGAACGTGTTCTAGTTCTGGTGTGACGAGCAGCACCTTCAGCCGTGACGAACTCGCCGCGGCGTTCCAGCAATTCGAGGCGACGGTCGACCGCGCCGCGCAGACCCGCGACTGGGATCCCTGGGTCGACCAGTACACCGACGACGTCCTCTACATCGAGCACGCCGCAGGCACCATGCGCGGGCGCGAACAGGTGCGTCCGTGGATCTGGAAGACGATGGAATCGTTCCCCGGCAGCTACATGACGTCGTTCCCGTCGCTGTGGACCGTGATCGACGAGGCGACGGACCGGATCATCTGCGAGCTCGACAACCCGATGCGCGACCCCGGTGACGGCACGATCATCAGCGCCACGAACATCTCGATCGTCACCTACGCCGGGGACGGGCTGTGGCGTCGGCAGGAAGACATCTACAACCCGCTGCGGTTCGTCAAGGCCACGATGAAGTGGTGTCGCAAGGCCGCCGAACTCGGCACGCTGCCGCCCGAGGCCGAGGAATGGATGAAGCAGTACGGAGGAGGCAAGTGAGCAAGCTGGTCATCGGAGCCAACGGTTTCCTCGGATCGCACGTCACGCGCCAGCTGGTGGCCGACGGCCACGACGTCCGCGTCATGGTGCGCCCCAACGCGAACACCAAGAGCATCGACGATCTCCGGGTCGAACGGTTCCTCGGCGACATCTGGTACGACGACACGCTGCGTGCGGCCATGACGGGCGTCGACGATGTGTACTACTGCGTCGTCGACACGCGCGGCTGGCTGAAAGACCCGACGCCGCTGTTCTATACGAACGTCGAGGGCACCCGGAACGTGCTCGAGGTGGCGAAGGACATGAACCTGCGACGGTTCGTCTACACCAGCAGCTATGTGACGGTCGGCCGCAGGCGCGGGCACGTGGCGACCGAGGACGACGTGATCGTCGACAAGGGGCTGACGCCGTATGTGCGGTCGCGGGTACAGGCCGAGGAGATCGTGCTGCGGTACGCCCGCGAAAAGGGCCTGCCCGCGGTGGCGATGTGCGTGTCGACCACCTACGGCAGCGGCGACTGGGGCCGCACGCCGCACGGCGCGATCATCGCGGGGGCGGCGTTCGGCAAGTTGCCGTTCGTGATGGGCGGTATCGAACTCGAGGCCGTCGGTGTCGACGATGCCGCGCGGGCAATGATTCTCGCCGCGGAGCACGGACGCGTCGGTGAGCGGTATCTGATCTCGGAGAAGATGATCAGTAACGCCGAGGTCGTGCGCATCGCGGCCGAGGCGGCGGGCATGCCGGCGCCGACGAAGACGATCCCGCTGCCGGTTTCGTATGCGATGGCCGCGCTCGGCACCGCCAAGGCGCGGGCGACCGGCAAGGACGAGAAGCTGTCGCTCGGCTCGCTGCGCTTGATGCGCGCGGAAGCGCCGGTGGACTGCAGCAAGGCGCGCCGTGAATTGGGTTGGCGGCCAAGGCCGGTCGAGGAGTCGATCCGCGAGGCGGCACGGTTCTGGGCGGGCCTTCGGGATGCACGACGCACGAGTAAGGCCGGTTAGCGTCGAGGCATGCCCGACAAACTGCGCGTCGATTTGTCCGGTGCGCCGCAGACCATGCTCGCGACGTTCTACGCCAAGGCGCTGGACGCGGACCTGCCAAACCCCATCCTGGGGGACAGGTTCGCGAAAGAGATCGTCGACCGCATCGATTACGACTGGTCGAAAACATCCATAACCGCGGCCAATTCGCCGTCGGTGACGACACGCACTGCGCACTTCGACATGTGGGCGCGCCAGTTCCTGGCTGTACACCCTGAGGCGGTCGTGGTGCACCTGGGGTGCGGTCTGGACGCGCGGGTGTTCCGGACCGATCCCGGTCCGGGGGTCGAGTGGTTCGACGTCGACTACCCCGAGGTGATCGATCTGCGCAGGCAACTCTATCCGCACCGCGCCCACTACCGCGTCATCGCCGCTTCGGTCACGGACCCGTCGTGGATGACCGAGATACCCCGGGATCGACCGGTTTTGATGATCGCCGAGGGCCTGACCATGTATCTGACGGAGTCAGAGGGTGTCGCGTTGTTGCGCCGGGTCGTCGAGGGGTTCGGTTCGGGCGAGCTGCATTTCGACGCGTTCAACCGCCTGGGCATCCGGTCCCAGTTCTTGAACGCGGTGGTGCGGCGGGCGGGCGCGACGCTGCAGTGGGGCATCGATGGCCCCGACGACATCATCGAAGCGGTGCCCGGTGCGCGGCTACTGGCGTGGGTGTCACCGTTCGACTCCCCGACGTTCCGCGACATCGCCTGGTACTACCGCGTGATGGCGCGGGCGATGTCGACGCTGCCGTCGCTGCGATACATGGCGCAGTACCACCGCTACGCGTTCTGAGGGTTGCGCTCGAAACTGAAGATATGCGCGGGAAATACACGACTTTTCGTGCAGAAGTTCAGTTTCGGCGCTAGCGGACCCGCAGCTCGGCGATGACTTCGGCGTAGAGGCGCGCCTTGATGGCACCGAACACCGCGCCGGCCTTGGCGGCCAGCGCGTCGGCGCGCGCGACCGCCGCGTCGAGGACCTCGCCCTCGCCGGCGGTGGCCGCGACGATTCCCGCCGCGCGGGCGTCTTCGCCGCCGTAGCGCCTGGCGGTGGTCATCGCCTCGTGCGCGGTCGCGATCGGCAGCCGTGACCGTATCAGCGCGTTCATGCCTGCGGTGAACGGGATGCCGAGGTCGACCTCGGGTAGGCAGAAGAAGCCGCGATCGGCGCGCATGACGATCTGGTCGTGGGCGAGCGCCAGCATCGCGCCCGCGGCGAACGCGTGACCCTGCACCGCGGCGATGATGGGAGCCGGGAACGCCAGCACTCGCGCGAACAGCGCGTGTACGTCGGCGAGGTTGGCCTCGGCGGCATCCGGATGGGCCGCCATGTAGTCGAGGTCGAGTCCGTTGGAGTAGAACTTGCCGCTGCCCGTGGTCACCACGGCCTTCGGCCCGTCGGCCGCCTCGACCTCGTCGAGTGCCGAGTTGATGGCGGTCAGCCTGTCGGGGTGGAAGCGGTTCTCGTCCTCGCCCAGGGTCAGGACGTACACCGGGCCGTGCTGTTGAAGGTCAGCCATCAGCCGATTACACCATCTGCTGCAGAATCGCAGCGTGACCCCAGTGAACGGTCAGGTCTCGCACTGGTTCGTCGAGCCTCCGGAGCCCAGGCCGCCGCTGCCGGGCGACCGGGAGGCCGATGTGTGTGTCGTCGGCGCCGGTTACACGGGACTGTGGACGGCGTGCTACCTGAAGAGGGCCGACCCATCGCTGCGCATCACCGTCGTCGAGGCGCGGTTCGCCGGTTACGGCGCCTCGGGGCGCAACGGCGGTTGGCTGTCGGGGCTGGTACCCGGTGACCGCGACCGGATGGCGAACCGGTATGGCCGCGACCGCGTGCTGGCCTGGCAGAAGGCGCTGAACGACAGCGTCGACGAGGTCATCGCGGTCGCCCGTGGTGAGGGAATCCAGGCCGGGATCGTCAAGGGGGGAACCGTCGAGATCGCGAGGAACAGCGCGCAGGCCGCTCGGCTTGCCGCCGAAGCCGAGGGCGAGAACGCGTGGGGAGTTGACGGCATCGAGCGGCTCTCGGAATCGGAGGTGTCCGAACGCATTCGACTCGACGGTGTGGTTGCGGCGTACCACAACCCGCACTGCGCCCGCATACAGCCAGCCTGGCTGGCTCGGGGGCTGGCGGAGGTGGTGACGCGCCTCGGGGTCGAGTTGTACGAGCAGACTCCCGCGGTGACGATCGAACCGGGGCGCGTCGGTACGCCGTTCGGCGCGGTCACCGCGCCGGTCGTGCTACGCGCGACCGAGGGCTTCACGGCGACGCTGCCCGGGTTGCGGCGACGGTGGTTGCCGATGAACAGTTCGATGATCGTCACCGAACCTCTGCCCGAACGGATTTGGGACACGATCGGCTGGCGCGGATGTGAGACGCTCGGCGATACGGCGCACGGCTTCTTCTACGCGCAGCGCACTGTCGACGACCGCATCGCGATCGGTGGCCGCAGCGTGCCCTATAGGTTCGGGTCGAGAATCGACCGGGACGGGCGGGTGCCGCCGAAGACGATCGCCCACCTGGCCGGCGTGCTGCACACGGTGTTACCGCAGACGCGGGACGTGCCGATCGCCCACGGGTGGTGCGGTGTGCTGGCGGTGCCGCGGGATTGGGCAGCGAGCGTGACCTTCGACCGGACAACGGGTTTGGGTTCTGCCGGTGGGTATGTCGGCCACGGTGTTACGGCGACCAATCTGGCCGGCCGCACGCTCACCGATCTCGTTCTCGGCAGGCGAACGCCGTTGACCGGGTTGCCGTGGGTCGAGCACCGATCGCGCAACTGGGAGCCCGAACCGCTGCGGTGGCTCGGTGTGCGCGGCCTGTACCTCGCGTACAAGGCCGCCGATCGACACGAGGCCTGGGGGCGTCCCACGACTTCACCGATCGCGCGGGTCGCCGACAAGATCGCCGGCCGTCCTCATTAGGCGTTGCGACCTCAGAACGGTGCCGGGTCGGCGTTGCGCGCGCGTTCGGCTTTGATGCGTGCTGCGAATTCGGCTGCGCGAGTGCGTTTTCGCTTAGGCATCTTCACTGCGCGATTGAGCGTCGACGGCGCAGTATTCGGCGGCGGTGGGAGGTTGGCGGTGCTGGTGTCCCAGTCGAAGAACAGCCTGCTACCCGGGTATGTGGTGTAGGTGTGACCGCTCGGCGCCGTCCAAATGACCGTCCCGTCCGGGAGTTGAATGTCGCGCCAGCCGTCTGGGCCGCCGTAGAACGTCTTCATCATGTGGTTCTTGCGGCACAGGCATTTGAGGTTCGACGGATGCGTCGGTCCGAGCGGCCAGGGGATGGTGTGGTCGAGATCGCACATGTCGGCGGGTACATCGCATCCGGGTGCACGGCAGTACATGTCGCGCATGCGCACGAATTCGGCCAGCGCCGCCGACGGCTGATATCGCGGCTCGGCGTCGGTGCCGGGTGGCTTGACCGGACGCACTTTCGCGCCCCGGCTGATCAACCAGGGCAGTAGTGAGGTGGGTAAGGCCCCGTGTCCGAGGAGCACCGCGGTGCCACGCGTTCTTGCCGCGGCTGCATCGGCTTCTGCCGTAACAGAGGCGGTTTCGATCGCGTCTTTGTCGGCGATCACGTGTATCACGACGTTCGACGCCTGTGGAGCCGCCGCGGGACACGTCGGTGATCCGCAGGCACAAGCCAATCGGTCTTGGCCGGCGGCCAACGCGCCGACAGCGTCGGCCCGCCGCTCGCCCATGCTGCGGGGATCGTCGTCGCAGACGCCCTTGGTCAACTCTTGAAGGCGACGTTCGAGGGCGGCGGCGTCGGTGACCAACAACCGGCCCCACACCGACGTGACACCGGCCGGGTCATCCATGTCGCCGAGGTGGAAATCGCGGCTGCGGGTCCGCGTCTGGGTCTCCCGCACCGCGGCCGGGTCGAACCGGTCGACGAGCGCGTCGATCGCGTCGTCGAGGCGGCGCTCGGACAGCGGACCCAATCGTGACGCACGCCGGGCGAGTGCGGTGTCGATCAACGCCAAGGCCTCGGGGTCCTCGACCAGCATGGTGCGCCAGGTGATCACCGAGACGATCCGCGCGTTGATCCCGCCCCGTTCGAACAAGGCCGCGACCTGTGGCAGCCGTTCGCGCAACGCACGCGCGATCCGCATCTGCCCCGACGCGCGCCGATGCCCGACCGTCATCGCCGCAGCCACCTCGGCGGCGACCGCATCCCACGGATCGAACGCGTTCCGATTGCGCTCGTCGTTCTCGCACACCTTGCGCCGGACCAGCTCCGCTATGGCCGCGAACCGGCGCGCCGCCGCAGCGGCCTCCGCACGAGTTCCCTCCGCGATGGCGGCGACGAGCGCGGCGTCATCGACCTTCGCGAATTGGGATCCGAACATGCGTTCGACTATGCCACGGGGGTATGACATTGATTCCGTTAATCGGGTTCGGGTGAGGATGGTCTTGCTCGTTCGCCGCC
>NZ_LZJE01000130.1:0-2751 GCF_001666865.1 Mycobacterium sp. E136 | reverse complement strand
CCCGGCCCGCGTTCACCATCACCGCCGCGGCTTCGGCCAGCCGATCGGTCCAGGCCTCCCCGGGCAGCGCCTGCCACACCGCGCGGGCGGCGCGTCCGCCGGTCAGCGCCGCGACGAACTGCTCCCCGCGGCCGTAGGAGCTCCAGGCCGCGGTGTCGACCGGGCGGGGCTCGGCCGCCGTCGGCTGCGGCGGGTCCTGCTTCTCGACGCGCGCGTGACGCGGCGGGACGGCCAGCCGCAGCACGTCGGCGCGTGTGCCGGCGTAGCGGGCCGCGACGGCGTCGGCCAGCCGGCGGATGTCGGGCGTCAGCACCGGTTCGGGTGAGACCACGCGATCGAGCCAGCCGAGCTTGCCGACGTGGTCGGTGTCGGACCGCCGTTCCAGAACGAACGCGTCGACCAGCCGTCCGTGGAACCGCACCCGCACACGGACGCCGGGCTGGGCGTCGTCGGACTGCTCGGCCGAGACCAGGTAGTCGAATTCGCGGTCCAGGTGCGGCACCGTCAGCATGGGAAGTACCCGCGCAACCGGTTCGTGCTCGGCGGGCTGTCGGCTGGCGCCCGGGCGGGCCGGGCCGTCGGGTGCCGTCACGCAGACGTGGTAGCAGACGACACCGACGCCCTGCCGAAGAAGAAACCGGCGGTGATGAGCAGCAGCGAGGCGGCGTACACCCACCAGATCGGCACCGCGAGGGCCTCGGAGCCGAGCACGAACTTGCCGATCCCGATCATCGCGTCCGACACCGCGAAGCACACCGCGCCCAACGCCGTCCACGGCGTGGGCAGCCGGGCCATCAGGGCCGCGCACACCATCGCGCCCAGCACGGTGATGTACAGCGTGACCGGGGCGGCCATGCCCTCGGCGACGAGTCGCGGCCAGAACCACACCAGCAGCGCCACGCAGGCCGCGACCGTGAGCGCGGCCGCGGCCAGGCGCGGCGCCGAGCGGGTGACCAGTGGCCACAGCGCGGCCAGGAAGCACAGGTGCGCGACGAGGAAGGCGCCCAGCCCCAGCACAAAGGACGGCTCCCACCACGGCAGCGCCAGCAGGAAATCACCCGCGGCCGAGAACAGCAGCGCGGCCACCAGCCAGCGTCGTTCGCGGGCGACCGGATGCGTCAGCGCGGCCACGGCCAACAGCACCGCCGCGGCGGCCTTGACCGCGGGCTGCAAGCTGAACTGGCCGGTGAGCTCGGCACCGGCGGGAACATGCACCGCGGTGACGATCAGAAACACTCCGTAGCAGGCCGCGACGACGGCCGCGGCCACCCACAGAATCCTGGTGCGCGGGTGAACGTACGGTGTCTCCATGTCTGTCGCTGAAGAGAAGCCGGCTGTCGACGCCATTCTGCTGAAGGTACTGGAGGCGGTCCCGTTTCAGTTGACAACCGACGGCGGTCCGCAGGCCGCGCGGGAGCGGTTCAACGCGCTGCCCCAGGTCGAGATCCTGCCCGAGGTGCGCGCCGAGGACCGCGCGGTGGACGGGCCCGGCGGCCCGATCCCGGTGCGGGTGTACCGACCGCCGACCGAAACCGAGGCGCCGCCGCCGGTCGTGCTGTTCTTCCACGGCGGGGGCTGGTCGGTCGGTGACCTCGACAGCTACGACGGGACGGCCCGACGGCACGCGGCCGACGCCGATGCCGTTGTGGTCTCGGTTGACTACCGACTCGCGCCCGAGCACCCCTATCCCGCCGCCGTCGACGACGTGTGGGCGGTGACGCAGTGGGTGGCCGAGCACGCCGACGAGTTGGGGGTCGACGCGTCGCGGCTTGCGGTGGCCGGCGATTCGGCGGGCGGGAACCTCGCCGCGGTGGTGGCGCAGTTGGCGCGCGAAAGCGGGCCCGCGATCCGCTTTCAGCTGCTGTGGTATCCGGCGACGACGTGGGACACCACGTTGCCCTCGTTCGAGGAGAACGCCGACGCGCCGATCCTGAATCTCGCAGCGATAGGCGGGGTTTCGCGGTGGTACGTCGGCGACATGGACCTGTCGAACATGCCAGCGACGCTAGCGCCCGCGCGTGCGAAGGATCTGAGCGGCCTGCCGCCGGCCTACATTGCCGTCGCGGGGCACGACCCGTTGCGCGACGACGGCGCCAGGTACGCCGAGTTGCTGTCGGACGCGGGCGTTCCCGTCGAATTGCACAACGCCGCGACGCTCGTCCACGGCTACCTCGGCTATGCGGGCGTGGTGCCCGCAGCGACCGAGGCCGCCGAACGGGGATTGCGGGCGCTGCGCACCGCCTTACACGCTGTGTGAACACAACGACAGCCGCGCTCAGGACCCGGCCGCGGCAGACCGTTTCGTGGTGACGGCTGACCAACGGGGGTACCGTGATCGGGACGTGAGAACACGGGAGGCCCTATGACAGTGCCCGATCACGACACCCTCATCGTCGGCGCCGGCTTCTCCGGTATCGGCGCCGGGATCAACCTCGACAAGGCCGGTCTCGGTGACTACCTGATCGTCGAGGCCGGAGAAGGTCCCGGCGGCACCTGGTACTGGAACACGTATCCCGGTATCGCCGTTGACATTCCGTCGTTCTCCTATCAGTTCTCCTTCGAGCAGAGCCCGGAGTGGACCCGCACGTACGCGCCGGGACACGAGTTGCGCGCATACGCCGAGCACTGCGTCGACAAGTACGGCCTGCGTCCCAAGATCCGCTTCAACACCAAAGTGCTCGGCGCTGTGTTCGACGACGACGAGAGCCTGTGGCGGATCGAACTCGACTCCGGTGAGGTCGTCACCGCGCG
>NZ_LZJE01000129.1:0-10920 GCF_001666865.1 Mycobacterium sp. E136 | reverse complement strand
CGGCGTGGTGGTGCCGGGCTTCACGACGACCTGACCGCGCTCGACGTCCTCGCGCTTGATGCCACGCAGCAGCAGACCGACGTTGTCGCCGGCCTGGCCCTGGTCGAGCAGCTTGCGGAACATCTCGACACCGGTGACCGTGGTCTTGGTGGTGTCGGGGCGGATGCCGACGATCTCGACTTCCTCGTTCACGTTGATCACGCCACGCTCGACGCGACCGGTGACCACGGTGCCGCGGCCGGTGATCGTGAAGACGTCCTCGACGGGCATCAGGAACGGCTTGTCGGTCTCGCGGACCGGATCCGGGATCGACTCGTCGACGGCCTCCATGAGCTCCTCGACGGACTTGACCCACTTCTCGTCACCCTCGAGCGCCTTGAGCGCCGACACGCGGATGACCGGGGCGTCCTCGTCGAACTCCTGGGCGGCCAGCAGCTCGCGGACCTCCATCTCGACGAGCTCGATGAGCTCCTCGTCGTCGACCGCGTCGGCCTTGTTCAACGCGACCAGGATGTAGGGCACGCCCACCTGGCGAGCGAGCAGCACGTGCTCACGCGTCTGCGGCATCGGGCCGTCGGTCGCCGCGACCACCAGGATCGCGCCGTCCATCTGGGCGGCGCCGGTGATCATGTTCTTGATGTAGTCGGCGTGACCGGGGGCATCGACGTGCGCGTAGTGGCGCTTGTCGGTCTGGTACTCCACGTGGGAGATGTTGATCGTGATGCCGCGCTGACGCTCCTCAGGCGCATTGTCGATCTGGTCGAATGCGCGCGACTCGTTCAATTCGGGAAACTTGTCGTGCAGCACCTTGGTGATTGCTGCGGTCAGCGTCGTCTTGCCGTGGTCAACGTGACCAATGGTCCCGATGTTGACGTGCGGCTTCGTCCGCTCGAACTTCGCCTTCGCCACTGTGTGGTCCTCCTGGACTGTGTTGGTGCTTGTCTAAAGCAGTGTTGATCTTTGCAGTTGTTTCTCGCCGCGGTGACGACGGGTCTGAATTACTGCCCCGTCGCCTTCGCGCCATTCATGGCTCGGCTCCGGCTCAGCTCCGATCCTCGGGCCTGGCGGCCCTCGATTCTCACTGACCCGTCGCCTTCGCGATGATCTCCTTCGACACGGCCGCCGGAACCTCGGCGTACGAGTCGAACACCATGGAGTAGTTTGCCCGGCCCTGGGTCTTCGACCGAAGGTCTCCGACGTAGCCGAACATCTCCGACAGCGGTACCTGCGCCTTGACGACGCGGGCACCCGATCGCTCCTCCATGGCCTGGATCTGACCACGGCGGGAGTTCAGGTCACCGATCACGTCACCCATGTAGTCCTCGGGTGTGGTCACTTCGACCGCCATGATCGGCTCGAGGATCACGGGCTGGGCCGCCTGCGCGGCCTTCTTCAGCACCTGTGAACCCGCAACTTTGAACGCCATTTCCGACGAGTCCACCTCGTGGTAGGCACCGTCGAGCAGAGTCACCTTGAGGTTCACCAGCGGATAACCCGCCAGCACGCCGTACTGCATCGCGTCCTGGGCGCCGGCATCCACCGACGGGATGTACTCGCGCGGGATGCGGCCACCGGTGACCTTGTTCTCGAATTCGTAGGTCGCGCCGTCCTCGCCGGTGAACGGCTCGAGGTCGATGAGCACCTTGGCGAACTGGCCGGAGCCACCCGTCTGCTTCTTGTGGGTGTACTCGACCTTTTCGACCTTGCGCTTGATCGTCTCGCGGTAGGCCACCTGCGGCTTGCCGACGTTGGCCTCGACCTTGAACTCGCGCTTCATCCGGTCGACGAGGATGTCGAGATGAAGCTCGCCCATGCCGCCGATGACGGTCTGGCCGGTCTCCTGGTCCAGGTGGACCTTGAACGTCGGGTCCTCCTCGGCCAGCTTCTGGATCGCTGTGCCGAGCTTCTCCTGGTCGCTCTTGGTCTTCGGCTCGATGGCCACCTCGATGACCGGGTCCGGGAACGTCATCGACTCGAGCACGATCTGCTCGTTGGCGTCGGACAGGGTGTCACCGGTGGTGGTGTCCTTCAGGCCGATCACGGCGTAGATGTGCCCCGCGGAGGCCCGCTCGACCGGGTTCTCCTTGTTGGCGTGCATCTGGAACAGCTTGCCCAGCCGCTCCTTCTTGCCCTTGGTGGAGTTGATCACCTGGGAGCCGGACTCGACCGTGCCCGAGTAGACGCGCACGTAGGTCAGCTTGCCGAAGAACGGGTGCACGGCGATCTTGAAGGCCAGCGCCGAGAACGGCTCGTCCACCGACGGCTTGCGGCTGATGGCCTCGTCTTCCTTGCCGGGCACGTGACCCTGCACCGACTCGACGTCCAGCGGCGACGGCAGGTAGTCGATAACCGCGTCGAGCATGGGCTGCACGCCCTTGTTCTTGAACGCGCTGCCGCACAGCACCGGGTACAGCTCGGAGCTGACGGTCAGCTTGCGGATCGCGGCCTTGATCTCGGCAACGGTGAGTTCCTCGCCGCCGACGTACTTGTCCAGCAGCTCCTCGTCGGTCTCGGCGACCGTCTCGAGCAGCTTGGTCCGGTATTCCTCGGCCTTCTCGGCGAGCTCGGCCGGGATGTCCTCGACCTCGTACTTCTCGCCGAGGGCGGTCTCGCCGCGCCACACCTTGGCCTTCATCTCGACCAGGTCGACGATGCCGATGAAGTCGTTCTCCGCGCCGATCGGCAGCTGGATCACTAAGGGAGTCGCACCCAGCCTTTCTTGGATGGTGCGCACGGTGAAGTAGAAGTCCGCACCGAGCTTGTCCATCTTGTTGACGAAGCAGATGCGCGGCACGTCGTACTTGTCGGCCTGGCGCCAGACCTGCTCGGACTGCGGCTCGACACCTTCCTTGCCGTCGAAGACGGCCACGGCACCGTCGAGCACGCGAAGGCTGCGCTCCACCTCGACGGTGAAGTCGACGTGGCCGGGAGTGTCGATGATGTTGATCTGGTTGTCGTTCCAGAAACACGTGACGGCCGCGGAGGTGATGGTGATCCCCCGCTCCTGCTCCTGCTCCATCCAGTCCGTGGTCGAAGCGCCGTCGTGCGTCTCACCGATCTTGTAGTTGACGCCGGTGTAGTACAGGATGCGTTCGGTCGTCGTCGTCTTGCCGGCATCGATGTGGGCCATGATGCCGATGTTGCGGACCTTGTTCAGGTCGGTAAGCACGTCCTTCTGTGCCACAGAAGTCTTCTCTCTCGCTTGGTAGTTGCTGTGTGGTCATTGCGCCGGCGGCAACACTGCACGCCGGCGGCTATCACCAGCGGTAGTGCGCGAAGGCGCGGTTTGCCTCGGCCATCTTGTGGGTGTCCTCACGCCGCTTAACGGCGGCACCCAGGCCATTGCTGGCGTCGAGGATCTCGTTCGCCAGGCGCTCGATCATGGTCTTCTCGCGGCGGGCCTTGGAAAAGCTGACCAGCCACCGCAGTGCCAGCGTGACCGAGCGATCCGGACGCACCTCGACGGGAACCTGATAGGTGGCGCCACCGACGCGACGGCTGCGAACCTCGAGTGCCGGCTTGACGTTGTCCAGAGCGCGCTTGAGGGTGACCACCGGATCGGTGCCGGTCTTCTCGCGGGCCTGTTCGAGCGCACCATAAACAATGCGTTCGGCCAGCGATTTCTTCCCGTCCAGCAGAACCTTGTTGACCAGCTGGGTGACCAGCTGCGACCCGTAGACCGGATCGTTGACCAACGGACGCTTGGGTGCCGGTCCCTTGCGCGGCATCAGCTCTTCTCCTTCTTCGCGCCGTAACGGCTACGCGCCTGCTTGCGGTTCTTCACGCCCTGGGTGTCCAGGGAGCCGCGGATGATCTTGTAGCGCACACCCGGCAGGTCCTTCACACGGCCGCCGCGGACCAGCACCATCGAGTGCTCCTGCAGGTTGTGGCCCTCGCCCGGGATGTAGGCGGTGACCTCGACCGCGCTGGTCAGCTTGACGCGCGCGACCTTCCGAAGTGCCGAGTTCGGCTTCTTCGGGGTGGTCGTGTACACGCGGGTGCACACTCCGCGGCGCTGCGGGCTGCCCTTGAGGGCCGCGGTCTTCGCCTTCGCGGGCTTGTCGTGGCGACCCTTGCGGACCAGCTGCTGGATGGTTGGCATCTACCGGCTTTCTGTGTTGCTGCTTCTTAAGTTCTGGTCAAGTCTCTGTACTGCTGTTTTGCCCCGGTTGCGTACCCCGCGACCGGGTGTGTCGCACGCGCCCGCCCGAAGCAATTCGAAGGCATTGCCTCAATTCTCAGAGCATGGCGACATGCGAATTGGCCCGGCGTGCAGGCACGCTCAGCGGGTCCCTTCGGTAAACGCACCCGCAAAGCGCCTTATCTGCCAGGCACGATCGTCCACAATACCAGCACAGGGGCAGCGCTCCAAACCCGTCGGCTGCGCCCTAACCGCAGGTCAGGTTACCTTCTCCCGGATGGCCGGCACGCGCAGCTACCGGCGCTCCATCCCGGACGCCAACCGCATCACCATGTCGCTGTACACGGCGTCGGCGTCGATACCCTCCATCGCCCCGGTCATCTCCAGCAGCACGAATCCGTGCATGGCCGACCAGAACTCCAGCGCGGCATAGAACGCGTTCTCACCCTCGAGACCGTAGGACGCCAGGACCGCGATGACGGGCGCCGCGGCCGCCCGGGTGGCCTCGGTGAATTCGGGGTCGTCGCCGCCCAGCGGCATCCGGGTGAACGCCGAATAGCGCCCCGGATGGTGATGGGCATAGCTGCGGTAGGCGCTGGCCATCGCGGTCACCGCATCGTCGCGGGTGCGGCCCTCGGCGACGTTGGTGAGCATGCCGATGATGTCGCCGACGACGCGCATCCGCACCGTTCTGCGCAGGTCCTCGAGGCTGTTGACGTGGTTGTAAAGCGACGGCCCCTTGGTGCCGAGCTGGGTGGCGAGCGCGTTGATCGTCAGCGCGTCCCAACCTTCACGGTCCAGGAATGTCAGTGCGGCGTTGACGATCGATTCGCGACTGAGCCGGGGCGCTCTCCTGGCGGGCGTGCTCGAGGGCTGGGCCATGCGCGCTTCGCCCCCTTGCCGTCGTCGATTCCCGGAAAAAACTAACACCTCTAGTTCCCTTCGAGTCAGTTGACGCGCTCTTGGCTGAGCTCGGCGAGCTGTTCGGTGATCGAGCACAGATCCGGCAGTGTCGCGGGGTTCATCGTCTGGATGGACCACGTGATGACGTCGCCGTCCTTGGCCACATAGAAACTACAGGCGTTCGCGTCGAACGCCTTGAAGCCCTTGTTGCCGTCGACGGACAGTTCGGTCAGCGTGCGGCCGGCCTGCTGTTCGAGCGTCCGCTCGGTGTCCATGTCGCTGCCGCGATACCACCAGGTCGAGATGCCCATCCCGGCGCCGACGGTGCCGAACACCGTGTTCTCCTGCCAGAAGCAGCCCGCGTCGCTGACGACCGCCTTGGTGAACTCCTCCGAGCCGACCGCCGCGGCGATGTCTGCGTCGGTGATGCCGTTGCAGTCGCCACTGCGGAATCCGCCGCCGGGCTTGGCGGTCGGTGAGGACGTCGGTGACTCGTCGGACGACCCGCAAGCTGTCAACAGCGCGGCGCACGCGGACAACGCGGCCAGTCGGCGAATCCACCGGGCGGACACGGTCACATCTCCGATTTCAGGGTGGCCGACAACAGCTTTTGCGCCTCCTGGCACGGATCGCCGACGCGCTGATCGCGGAACTGCACCCACCAGCTGAGGACTCCGCTGCCCGCCGCGGCGGTGACCGAGCACGCCGCGCCGGTGATGTCGCGCCGAGCCGCGAAGGCCGGGTGGCGCTCGATGTCCGTCTCGGTGATTTGCGCGCCACGCTCGTCGGCGAGCGCGCGCTCCCGGTCGAGGCTTCCGTGCTCGAACCAGGAGTACGTCGCGTCGATCGTCACGTCTCCGCGAAAGAGGACGTACTGACAGACCGCACCGCTGTAGGGCCGCACGACGTTCTCGGCGGCCAGGATCTCCTGGACGGTCTCGTCGTCGAGCAGCCCGCAGCGGTCGTCGACGTAGCCGTAGTCGCGGTCGGGATCGGGGACGCCGGGGGTGGCGCGCTGCGCGGTTCCGTTGACGGTCTCAGCACACCCCGCCACCGCCACCACCGCTACGACCGCCGCGACAGCAATCGGACCGAACCGCGAATGCATCGCCGCTCACGCTACCCAGCACAACCGTTAATAGCGACTCGGGTGAACCATCCCAACAGCGCAACGCGGCAACGTACGCTCTTGTCCATGATGTGGACTGTTGCAGCCCGATCACTTGCGGCATCGGCCACGGTGTTTCCGCTGATCCTCGCCGCTCCCGTCGCGCAGGCGGAGCCGGTGGTCTGCAACCCGTTGTTGCGTCAGTGCGCCGACAACAGCGTCGTCGGCGCGCACCGGGGAACCGACACCACAATCACGGGCATCGGCATCGTCGACACGATCGACTGCGCCGACTCCACCTTGCTCGTCAACGGCGCGAACAATCGGATCACCACTTTGGGGAACTGTTGGGCGGTGACGATGCAGGGCAACGGCAACGTCGTCGTCGCCGACAACGTGATCAACGACATCACGGTGTACGGCTGGGATCAGACGGTGTTGTACAAGAACGGCAACCCGCTCATCTTGGACCGTGGACGCGAATTGGGGATGACCAACCGCATCAACCGGGTACCCGCATGAGCATGCGCGCCACATCCATCGCCTATCCCCTCGTCGGTGCTGCCGCTGCGGCGCTTCTGCTCGCCGGCTGCGGATCCGAGAGTTCCGACACCAACACCCCGACCGCGACGGCGGGCTCGTCGGGCGCTCAGGTCGAAGTCGGCAACACGATCAACTACGGCTCGTTCGGCACGACGGCCGACATCGACTGCGCCGACGGGAAATCGCTGAACATCGGCGGGTCGAACAACACGCTGACCGTCAAGGGCGCCTGCGCGAACGTGAACATCGGCGGCGCCGACAACAAGGTCACCTTCGAGAAGGTCGACAAGGAGATCAGCGTCGTCGGTCTCAACAACACGGTGACCTACAAAGACGGCGATCCGAAGGTCAACGACACCGGCAACAACAACAAGATCTCCAAGGGCTGATCAGGCGCTCTCAGGCGCTCGCGCCGTGCCTGCCCGCACCGGCGGCGAAACGGGCGGCCCCTTCTAGGGATTCGGCGGCGACGCGGGACATGCTGCCGAACTCGAAGTCCATCGCCTCGGCCTCCGAGCGGCCCCACTGGTTGAGCGCCGATAGCCGGTCGGCGCGCATGCACTGCTGCGGCAACCCGGCCAGTTCGGCGGCCAGTTCCTCGGCCCGTTGGCGCGCTTCACCTTTGGGCACCATGCGATTGGCCAGGCCCATAGCCAGGGCGTCGGGCGCGTCGACGGCGCGGCCGGTCAGGATGAGATCCATTGCGCGGCTGTGGCCGATGAGTCGTGGCAGCCGCACGGTTCCGCCGTCGATCAGCGGTACGCCCCAGCGTCGGCAGAACACGCCCATGATCGCGTCCTCCTCGACGACGCGCAGATCGCACCACAACGCCAGCTCCAGGCCGCCGGCCACGGCGTATCCGCTCACGGCGGCGATCACCGGTTTGGACAACACCATTCGGCTCGGCCCCATGGGCCCGGGTCCGCTGCGATGCACCGGATTGGCGTCCGGTGTTCCGAACGCCTTGAGATCGGCTCCTGCGCAGAATGTTCCGTTGTCACCCCACAGCACCGCGACGGCGGCCGAGTCGTCTTTGTCGAACTCGTCGAACGCCGCGTACAACTCAGCGGCCGCCGGACCGTTGACGGCGTTGCGTGCTTCCGGGCGATTCATGATCACCGTCGTGACGGCTCCGTCCTTCTCGACGCGCACTCCACCGGTCATGTCGCCTCCATCAGTTGGTCACGTCGCGTGAGTGACGATCGAGTACTGTCGCGCCGCGCGGACAGCTCCGCGGCGAAGTCGTTGTAGGCCTGACGCAACGCGGCGCCGGGCCAGCCGTCGGGCAGCAGTTCTTCCGGCAGCACCGGGTCGGTGAGCAGGTGGCGGACGATCGCGGCCGCCACGGCGAACCGCGCGGGTACATCTGGCGCCGAAGCGATTTCGTCGAGCAAGGCCCGACCCGTGCACGCCCACGCGGGTAGGTCCCACAATCGCGCCGCCAGCTCTGCGGGCTCGGCGTCGCGGGCCACGAGCACGCGCACGCGTTGCAGGGCATCCGGCGGTAGCGCCGTGTCCAGGTTGTCGGGCCGCAGCCACACTCCCTCGCGCAGTTCGGCGAACCGGCCGTCGTGCAACGTGCTTCGCAGACCGGCCCTGGCCCGGGCGTCGGTGCCGACGCTGGTGATCACCACTGTGGTCCAGTCACCCGTCCACGGACGCAGCCGCGGATCGATCGCGTCGTCTTGACGGCGTTGACGCGCCATCAGACGGTCCGACAATCGGTAGCCGTCCTCGGACCGCACCAAATCGCCTGCGCTGACCATCCGCGTCAACGCGACGCGCACCGTTGACTCCCTGATGCCGAAATCGGCGGTGAGCCTGATGAGCTCGCTTGCGGTGGCCCAGGCCGGGTGCGCGCCGAGCAGCACGCTCAGCACGACGGAGCGAGCCGGCATCCGCGACAGCGACTTCGGCATCAGACCCCGGAGGCCTTGCGGCCGTAATCGTCGAACGGTTGGTCGCGCTGGCGAACGGCTTCGCGGAACCCCTGCTCGCGTGACAGCGCGACGAATGCGTGCCCTTCCGGCGTGTGCCGGGCGATCCCGTCGAACACCGTGGAGATCATCGCGCTGTTCGCGGTGCCCTGGTTGTACAGCGCCGAATTCATCGCCAGCTTGACCATGATGAGCTGGTTGACCGGAACCCGCGCGATGCGCTCGACCAGCCGTTCGGTGCGCTCGTCGAGATCCTCGGGCGCCGGTGCCTCCACCGCGAGCCCCCATTCGGCGGCCTGCACGCCGGTGATCGAATCACCGGTCAGCAGAAGGCGTTTGGCTCGCTGGTCCCCGAGCCGATGTGCCCACATGCCGGCTGCGGGCACACCCCAAACGCGGGTGGGCGGGTAGCCGATCTTGGCATCGGCGGCGGCGATCACCTGGTCAGCGTGCAGCGCGATGTCGGTGCCGCCGGCGATGCAGTAGCCGTGGATCTTGACCACTGTCGGCTTGTCGCAACGCATCAGGCTGGAGAAGCCGCGGACGAACCGGCTCATCATCTGGTAGTCGATCATCGGATCCCACGGCTGGTCGGGCCGGCTGTTCTCCCCCTGCGTCCTGCCGGACAGCACCGTGTCACGGTAGGGGCTGCCGCCTCCCGCCGACGACGAACCCTCCGCGTACGCCGAGAGGTCGAAACCGCCGCAGAAGCCGTCTCCCCGACCGGAAACGAGGATCACGTGCACATTCGGGTCGAGGTCGGCCCGCTCCACCAACGCCGACAGTTCCAGCGGCGTGTCCGCGACGATCGCGTTGCCCTTCTCCGGACGGTTGAACGTGATGCGGGCGACCCGGTCCGTGACCTCGTAGGTCATCGTCTTGAGGTTGTCGAAGTCGACCGGCCTGATCGCGTGCGTCATCGTCGCCTCACCTCACCCTCGCGAGCAGACGCAAAAGTGACCAAAATCCCGCGAAAAGGGGCAGTTTCGCGTCTGCGCCGGAAAAGTCATCCCTTGACCAACGCGCGCTCGATGATCGGCGCGAGGTCGAGCCCGGTGGGAAGCGTTCCGAACGCGCCGCCCCAGGCCCCGCCCATCCGGGTGGTGAGAAACGCCTCCGCGACCGCGGGGTGTCCGTGGCGCACCAACAGAGAGCCCTGCAGTGCGAGGCTGATGTCCTCGGCGACCTTACGGGCGCGGTACTGGATGGTTTCGAGATCGCCGAGCGCGGGGCGCAGCGCCTGGACGTGGGCGTCGAGACGAGGATCGGCGCCCGTCGTCTGACCGAGTTCGTCGAACAGCACGTCGATGCATTCCGGACGAGTGGCCATGGCGCGCAACGTGTCCAGCGCACTGACGTTGCCCGACCCCTCCCAGATTCCCATCAGCGGCGCCTCGCGGTAGAGCCTCGGCATGCCCGACTCCTCGACGTAGCCGTTGCCACCCAGGCACTCCATGGCCTCTCCGGCGTGCGGGGTCGCGCGCTTGCACACCCAGTACTTGCCCGCCGCCAGTCCGATGCGCCGCAGCAGCGTCTCGCGCTCGTCACCGCGCACCGCCGCGTCGGTGGCGCCGGCCATCCGCATCGCCAGGATGGTCGCCGCCTCGGCCTCGACGGCGAGGTCGGCCAGCACGTTGCGCATCAGAGGCTGGTCAATCAGGTACTCGCCGAACGCCTTTCGGTGCTGAGCGTGGTGGATGGCGCGGGTCAGGCCGTTGCGCATACTCGTCGCGCTGCCCAGCGTGCAGTCCAGCCGGGTGAGGTTGACCATCTCGATGATTGTGGGCACGCCGCGGCCTTCCTCCCCTACCAGCCACGCGGTCGCACCGTCGTATTCCACCTCGGACGAGGCGTTGGCATGGTTGCCGAGCTTGTCCTTGAGCCGCTGCAGGAACATGCGATTGCGGCTGCCGTCGGGCAGGACCCGCGGCAGGAAGAAGCACGACAGCCCCTTGGGTGCTTGTGCCAGAACCAGGAAGATGTCGCACATCGGCGCCGAGGTGAACCACTTGTGGCCGGTCAGGCTGTAGCTGCCGTCGGCGTTCGGCGTCGCCTGCGTGGTGCCCGCGCGCACGTCGGACCCGCCCTGCGAGCCAACCCCGAACTCGCCAAGGTCTACGAACCACTGCTGACCAGCCGCCAATACGACCCCGAACTGAAGGTGCCCACCACCAAGGTCGGCATCACCGCGGGTATGTCGATGACCGAGAAGCAGGGCGGGTCCGACGTGCGCGCGGGCACCACGCAGGCGACGCCGAACGCCGACGGCAGCTACAGCCTGACCGGCC